>JAPLCL010000281.1 GCA_026392265.1 Actinomycetota bacterium | reverse complement strand
AGGTCGACGACGCCCTCGCTGAACATCTCGCTGTGGATGCCGAGGTCGTTCTTCTCGTGCAGAAAGAGGAGCACCGCGTCGGGGATGCCGCCGATGCCGAGCTGCAGGCAGGAGCCGTCCTCCACGAGGCCGGCGATGTGCTTGCCGATGGCCTCCTCGACGGGGCCGATGCGCGGCGGCTGCAGCTCGATGATCGGCTGCTCGCTCTCGACGATGAAGTCGATCTCGCTGACGTGGATGAACGAATCGCCGTGGGTGCGCGGCATATTGGGGTTGACCTGGGCGACCACGGTCTTGGCCACCTGGGCGGCCGGCTTGGTGTAGTCCACCGAGATGCCGAAGGAGCAGAAGCCGTGGTTGTCGGGCGGCGACACGTGGATGAGCACCACGTCGGGCGGCAGGTAGCCTTCGCAGAACAGCTTGGGGATCTCGTGGAAGAACACGGGGATGTAGTCGCCGCGCCCATCCTTGACCGCCTCGCGCGAGGAGGCGCCGACGAACAGCGACTTGTGGAAGAAGGAGTCGGCGAGCTCGGGCTTGCAGTATTCGCCCTTGCCCATGGCCACCATATGATTGATCTCGACGTGCTCCAGCTCGGCGGCGCGCGCCACGAGGGCGTCGACCAGCTCGAGCGGCTCGCCGCAGGCGTGCGCGAACACCACGCGGTCGCCCGACTTCACGCACTTCATGGCTTCCGCCGCCGACGTACGTTTGGCGGCGTGGTCCGACTTCCAGTCCATCCGGTTACTCCTTGAGCTTTCGCGTGACCGTGGGGGCGAGCTCGGGAGCCGGCGTGGGGACGCCGTCGACGAGCTCGCCGGCGACGACCACGGTACTTGGGTCGTCGTTCGTGAGCATCTGGTCTGAGGCGCAGGCCCGGGGGCAGCCGCTGAGGTGCACGGTGGCCCCCGGGCCTACGTCGGGGTCGTCGGTGGGCAGTTCGGCGGCCACGGCGGTGCGGTCGATGTGGGGGTTGCAGCCGCCGCAATACACGACCTTCACGCGCCGCTCCGGCTTCGCCTGCTGCTCTTCCGTCATCGTCAGTCGGCGGAGAGCGCCGTGGGGACCTTGATCTTGTCCTTGTCCCACGGCTTGCCCACGCCGGCCAGTGCCTTGGCCAGATCCTTCTTGTGATCGATATTGGACTGGCGCGCGATCATGATGCGCTGCGCCTGCGGCGAGCCCGCGCCGTGCATGCTCTCGGTGCGGTAGCCGACGGCCGCCGTACCCAGCGTGAGGTTCTCGACGAGGCGCCGGATACGCATGCGGTCGCTGACGGGCGTGTCGCACTGCCCCACGAGGTACTTCTCGACGATGGGGCCGAGCTTTTCGTCGGCGAGGTCCTGGGCCGACGGCATGGTGACCATGAGGCCGCCGGCGATGTCCTCGGCGAGGCGCGCGATCTCGTAGGGGAAGCGCGTGATGTTCTGCTTGCACACGTTGGCCAGCAGCATGTCGATCTGGAAGTTGCCGGCCGGCATCTTGACGCCCTCGTAGGAGCAGGCGAGCCCGCACGAGAACAG
>JAPLCL010000380.1 GCA_026392265.1 Actinomycetota bacterium | reverse complement strand
GTGACGAAGTTCATCACCGGCATGATGATCCCCGAGATGAACTGGGCCTTGAAGCTCGCCTGGTAGAGCTTCTCGTTCTGCTCGTCGAACGTGGCGATGGCCTGCTTCTGGTGGCCGAACACCTTGACCACGTTGTGGCCGGTGAACATCTCCTCCACGTGCCCGTTGAGGTCGCCGGTGTGCTCCCACTGCGCCGCGAACTGTTTCTGCGAGCGCTTGGCGATGAGGATCGTGACGACCACCGACACAGGTACTACCAGCACCGAGATGAGGGCCAGCAGCCAGCTGATGGAGAGCATCATGATCAGCACGCCGACGATCGTGAGCGCGGCGGTGATCATCTGCGTGAGGCTTTGTTGCAGCGACTGGGAGATGTTGTCGATGTCGTTGGTCATGCGGCTGAGGACATCGCCGCGAGGGTGGTCGTCGAAGTAGCTGAGCGGCAGGCGGGCGAGCTTCTCGTCCGCATCCTGCCGCAGCCTGTACATGGTGCGTTGCGTCACGCCGGCCATGATGTAGCCCTGCATCCAGGCGAAGAGCGCGCTCACCAGGTAGATGGCGACGAGCAGGAGCAGCGTACGCCCCAGGGCGGCGAAGTCGACGCCCTGTCCGGGGCGCACGGTCATCGACGAGAGCATGTCGGCCTGGCGCGTGTCGCCCTTGGCACGCAACCCGGCGACTGCTTGCGCCTGGGTCACGCCGGCAGGGATCTGCTTGCCGACGACGCCCTCGAAGAGGATGTTGGTGGCGGTCCCGAGGATCTTCGGGCCGAGCACCGCGAAGGTCACACTGATCACGGCGAGCACGACGACGAGGCCGATACGCAGACGTTCGTGCTTCAGGCGCCCGCCGAGCCGGCGCATGGTGCCCTTGAAGTCCTTGGCCTTAGCCGTCGGCATGACAAGAGCGTGACCTCCGGGGCCGCCCGGACCGGGGCCGCCCGGGCCACGAGGAGGTCCGCCCGCGCCCGCGGGCCGGGTGCTGCCGCCGCTCGCCGCGGCGCGGAGCGGTGCCCCTCCGGCGCCCCGCTCGATGGCTTGCCTGCGGTGGCTATTCATGCCACGCTCTCTTCGCCGAGCTGGGAGGAGACGATCTCGCGGTACGTCTCGCTCGACTTCAGCAGCTCGCGGTGCGTGCCGATGCCGGCGATCGTGCCGTCGTCCTCGAGCACGATGATCTGGTCGGCGTGCATGATCGTGCCCACGCGCTGCGCGACGATGATCACGGTGGCGTCGGCCGTATGCTTGCGCAGCGCCGCGCGCAGGCGCGCGTCGGTGGTGACGTCGAGAGCGGAGAAGCTGTCGTCGTAGATCTGGATTGGCGCCTGCTTGGCCAGCGCCCGGGCGATGGCGAGTCGCTGCCGCTGCCCGCCGGAGACGCTGGCGCCGCCCTGCGCGACGTGCTCCTCCAGCTGCTCGGGCATCTCCTCGACGAACTCGCGGCCTTGGGCGATGTCGAGGTAGTGCCAGAGCTGCTCGTCCGCCGCCTGCTCGTCGCCGTGGCGCAGGTTGTCGGCCACCGTACCGCTGAAGAGAAACGACTTCTGCGGCACAAGGCCGATCCGGCGCCACACGTCCTGCTGCGCCATCTCGCGCACGTCCACGCCGTCGAGCAGCACGACGCCAGCGGTGACGTCGTAGAACCGCGGGATGAGGCTGATGAGCGTGGTCTTGCCGCTGCCGGTGCTGCCCACGATGGCGGTGGTCTCGCCCGATCGCGCCGTGAAGCTGATCCCGCTCAGCACCGGGTCCTCGGCGCCGGGGTAGCGGAACTCCACGTCGCGGAACTCCACCAGCCCGGCCTCCGCCTTGGCGACGGCCGGCTCCTCCGGATCGACGATCGAGGGCTGCGTCTCCAGCACTTCCTGGATGCGCTGCGCGGACACGGCGGCGCGTGGCACCATGACGAACATGATCGTCGCCATGAGCACCGCGAGCAGGATCTGCACGATGTAGGTGAGAAAGGCGGTCAGGTCGCCGATGGGCATGCCGTGATCGGCGACCTGGATACCGCCGAACCACATGATCGCCACGGTGGAGAGGTTCAGGATCAAGGTCAGGGTCGGCATCATGAGCGCGAATAGGCGCCCTACCTTGAGCGTCGTCGTGGTGAGGTCGGTGTTGACCCCGTCGAAGCGCTGCTCCTCGTACCCTGTGCGGTCGAAGGCGCGGATGACGCGCACCCCGCTCAGCATCTCGCGCGTCACCTGGTTGATCCGGTCGATCTTCTTCTGCATCGACATGAAGAGCGGGATGGCGCGCCACATCACGAGGCCGATGAAGACGCCCATGACGGGGATGGCCACGAGGATCACCGCGCTGAGCGGCACGTTGAGGCGCAGCGCCATGATGATGCCGCCGATCGCCATCATGGGCGCTGAGATGACGACGTTGAGCATCATCAGTACCACCATCTGCACCTGCTGCACGTCGTTGGTGGTACGCGTGATCAGCGACGGCGTACCGAAATGGTTCACCTCGGCTTGGGAGAAGCTCTGCACGCGGCGGAACAGGGCGCCGCGCACGTCGCGGCCGAAGCCCATGGCTACCTTGGAGCCCCAGTAAACGGCGATGATGGAGGCGATCACGAACACCAGAGTGACGCCGAGCATCAGGCCGCCGGTCTTCAGGATGTAGGCCGTGTCGCCGGTCACCACGCCGTTGTTGATGATGTCGGCGTTAAGCGTCGGCAGGTAGAGGTTGGCGATGGCCTGCACCAGCAGCAGCACCATGACGACGGCGATCTGGCGCCAGTACGGCCGCAGACGCTCGCGGAGCAGGCGGATCACGCGGCGGCCTCCGGCCCACGCCTGGCGAGCGCCTGCGACATGCTCTCGCCGAGCTCGCCGAGCAGCCGCGCCAGCTCCCGGCGATCGTTCTCGGGCAGCTCGCCGATAGTCTCGTTGACGAACTCGGCCACGACGCCGCGCATCTGCCGTTCCAGGTCGCGACCGGCGGCCGTCAGAAAGACGCGCGTGAGGCGCTGGTCGGCGGCGTCAGGCCGCCGCTCCACCGCGCCCGCCTTCTGCATCGCCTGAAGCATCTTGCTCACCGTAGGCGGCGACAGATGCAACGCGTCGGCGAGGTCACGCTGGGAGATACCGTCGTGGCCGGCGAGTACGTGCAGGCAGAAGATCTGGCCGGGATGGGTGCCTTGGCCGGCCACCGTCCTGAGCATCAGCTGCTTGTGCTGACGCAGCGTGACCAGAAACGCGAAAAAGACCCGTGACGAGAGGTCGTCCACGCCGTCGAGCACAAACCGCGACGGGTCCGGGCTCTCGCCGTGGGGCGAAACGCAGGTCGGCACGCGGCTCCTCCTCTTCGACGCGCTCGGGCGGTGGCGCCGAGAAACGTTAGCATACTAACGATTAGAGGGCAAACGGTCTGCGCGGAGCGTCAGCCGCGGCTGCGCGACAACGACCGCTCAGACAGCCCGCATACGGTTGTTGCGGGCCTCGTGCTCGACTTCGGCCAAGCCAAGGGCCTCCATCACGGGGGGCACGTAGTTGGCGAAGCGCCCGCGCAGGCCTTTCTTGAGGCCGTACCAGCCGCCCACGGGATTCTCGGGCGAACGCCCCCAGGCTTCAACGGTGCCGTCGGCAGCCGGCTTCTGTTCGTCGGCGCTGCCCAGCGGCATCCAGTCACCGCGCTCCTTGAGCATCGCCTGCAGGTCGGCCAGACAGCGCAACTGGTAGCGCAGCTCCGTCTTGCCGACGACCACGACGAGGGCGGGCGGATCGGCCGTCTCGTCGCGGTACGCCAGATACTCGGACTTGCCGGGCGGCGTCTTCAGGGTCCAGGGACTCTCGCGAGTCCCCTCACCTTCGATGTCATGAGTGGCCATCATCTCTCCCTCGTCAGGACGGGCCGCCGGGCGGCCCGTGTCTCAGGATGTCCCCCGCGCGCGACAGGGGAAAACGCTGGCGCCGGCGGTCAGGCGACGCTCGTACGGGTCTTGTCGTGCGGGGTCTTGTGGTTCGCGCCCTTGACGCCTCTCTCGTGGTAGCACCCGCGCGTACCGCGGAGTAGTCTGCCCGCCGTGGAGACGACTTCTGACCTCAGCCGCCTGAGCCGGTCTCGGCGCCTCGGCCTCATCGTGGTCTTGGGCAGCATCTGCACCATCGGGCCCTTCTCGACGGACCTCTACCTGCCCGCGCTCCCGACCGTGGCCGCCGACCTGGGCGCGAGCTCGTCGGCGATCGCGCTCACCGTGACCACCTTTCTGGTGGGGCTGGCCCTTGGCCAACTGCTGGCGGGCCCGTTGAGCGACACCTACGGGCGGCGGTTGCCGTTGCTCGTCGGCCTCAGCGTCTACACTGCGGCGTCGCTGGTCTGCGCGCTGACCCCTTCGGCCGACGTGTTGATCGCGGTGCGGCTGGTGCAGGGCCTCGCCGGCGCCTCCGGCATGGCCATCGCCAATGCGGTCGTCACCGACTACTCGCGGGGCCGCCAGGCAGCCCGCCTGCTCTCGCGCCTGGCGTTGGTGAGCGGCCTGGCGCCGATCGTGGCTCCGCTCGTCGGCGCCCAGCTCCTGCGCGTCACCTCCTGGCGCGGCCTCTACGTGGCGCTCACCGGCCTCGGCATCCTGCTGTTCTCCGCTGTCGCGCTCGGGCTGCGCGAGAGCTTGCCGCGCGAGAAGCGGCAGGCGGGGGGCGCCACGCGGACGCTCCGCACCTTCGGCATGCTCTCGTGCGACCTCAGGTTCATGGGCTTCGCCTCGGCCAGCGCCCTGTCGTTCGTCGCCTTCTTCGCCTATCTGGCGGCCTCGTCGTTCGTGTACCAGGACCTCTACGGGGCCTCGCCGGTCCTCTTCAGCCTGCTGTTCGCAACGAACGCTATCGGGATGCTGGCCGTCAGCCAGCTTAACCACCGCCTGCTCACCCGCTTCTCACCGCGGCAGCTCCTCGGCGCGGGCCTGATGATCGGCAGCCTCTCCGGCCTGGCCGTCCTCCTGGTGACGCTCGTCGGCGGCCTCAGCATCGCGGCGCTCGCCGTCCCCCTGTTCGTGCTCGTCGCCAGCCTCGGCTTCGTGTTTCCAGATTCCACCGCCCTGGCGCTGTCGCTGCACCCGGACGTAGCGGGGTCCGCCTCCGCCTACTTCGGCACCTTTCGCCTGGGCCTCGGCGCCCTTGCTACTCCACTGGTCGGGATCGGCGGTGCGGTGAGCGGCCTGCCGATGGCAATCATCATTGCCGTCTCCAGTGCCGCCGCCCTTGCCGTGTTCGCCGCGGTGGCCGCCCGTACGCGCACGCTGACGCCGATCCTGGATACGCCGGAGGAGGCGTCGGCCGATATGCCCGTCGGCTGAAGCAAGGGGTCGGCGTCGGAGACCCGGGTACACTGGAGGGTGAAGCGAGAGGAGGCGTCATGCTCTGCGACATCGCCAGAAACCTCGGGGACGACAAGCTCCAGCGTATCAAGGCGCTGGAGGACGACTTGGGTCTGACGATCGTGGCCTTCTCGTGTCGCACTCTGGACCCGGCGCGGGAGGAGCGGGTCCGCGCGCTGATGGAGGAGCTCGGGCCGCAGCTCCAGGCCGAGCCGGCCGCGCCGGACGAAGCACAGCTCGGCCGGATCCGCGAGGCCGAGGAGACAATGGGCCTGTCGCTCGTGGCAGTCCGCGTGTGACGCGAGGCTTGGGAGAGCGCGGCCGGTCGCTCGTCGCGCGGCTCTGAGCCGCGCGCTACCGCAGAGCCGCCGCGAGCTAGCGCACGGTCAATACCGTGACGGCGGTCGCCTGTTCGCGGTTCCCGCCGAGATCGGTCGCGGTGTACGTCACGGTGTAGACCCCGACCGCGGGCGGCTTCCACGTCCAGGTGATCGCCGTGCCGGTCACCACCTGGCCCCGCGACGCCGCGGCCACCGTGGCGCCCGCGGCGTCGATGATCGTGTACGACAGGTCGACCGTGGCGCTGAAGGAGTCCTGCGCCGTGCAGCCCAGCCGCGCCGCGCTGCCCAGCGAGACGGTCTGAGCCGCTGCCGCCGAGAGCCGTGGGCGATAGAGGTCGATGACCAGCTCGCCCCCGACCGAGCTCGCGCCCAGCGACGACTCCGCCGTCACCGAGAAGCTCGGGCGACTGCTGCCCAGCGGCTCGCCGGCGCCGCCGGCGCCGTCCCACACTGCCGAGTGAGGTCCCGCATCCAGCGACCCGAGCTCGAAGGCGCGCACGGTCTTCCCATCGACCTTCACGACGAGGCCGACGGCGGCGCTCCGCGTGAGCGTGAAACCGAGCATCGTGGAGTCACTGACGCCGTCGCCGTTCGGGGAGAAGGTCTGCGGCACCGCGGTGGGGAAGCCCAGCGTGCGGTCGAGGGCGATCTTGACGCCCCGCCGTGAGACGTTGCCGGCGGCGTCGCGGCACTCGATGGAGAACTTGTACTCGCCCTCGGCGGCCGCGACCAGCTTGCCGCCGTCCGCCACTTGTCCGTCCCAGACGGCGGAGTGCGCCGCGACGCTCTGGCTATGCCAATCGGTGAGCCGACGGCGCACCTGGCCGTCGGCGTCGATGATCGCCACACGTATCGCGCAGTTCTCCGACGGGACGTAGCGGACTTTGGCGGTGTCGTCGTACCCGTCGCCGTTCGGGCTGAACACGCCGGGGCGAATGCCGGCTTCCGTGAGCTCCGGCGCCACCGTGTCGATGATGACCTTGACGGCCTTGGGCGTCGCGTTGCCGAGCGCAGCGGAGGCCGCGACGACTGCCGTGTAGACGCCGTCGGCGTACTGGTGCCCGTCGGCGTCGGTCCCCGGCCACGTCACCTCGGCGAAGGCCCCCTCCCCACTGTAGCTGCCCAGCCGCGTGCCGCCGACGTCACGCAGCTCGACGCTCCAGCTCGCGTCCTTGGTCAGCGACAAGCTCAGCACAGTATCGTCAACGGCGCCGTCGCCGTTCGGACTGAAGCGCTCGGGGGTGGCCTTGACGAGCGCGATGATGGGCGCCTGCGGCCGGCCGGCCGCCTCCAGGCGCACCGTCGGCAGGAGCGGGTAGAGGATGTTGCCGGGGCACTCCGTGTGATTGGCCTGGCGGTGACCGGCGATGACCGGGAAGGTCACCCTGGCGCCTCTCGCGTACTTCTCCGAGTAGTCGCAGGTCAGCCGGGCTGTCCCCCGCGGGTAAAGATGGTGGATCTTGAGCTTCCAGGTGAGCAGCTTCTCCAGCGCGGCGAGGGCCGCTGCGGGAGGCGCGTCGGCGGCGAAGTTACCGATCACCGAGATGCCGGTGCTCCCCGTATTGAAGCCGAGCACCTGGGCGCCCACGACGCCCCTCTTCATGCCGCCGTAGCGCCCTTCGTAGATGGTCCCGAAGCGGTCGATGAGGAAGTTGTAGCCGATGTCGCTCCAGCCCAGGCTTCTGGTGTGGTAGGCGTAGATGGCGCGCATGACGGCGGGCGCCTCGGCGGCGGTGTAGGTGTTTCCGCTGGCCGTGTGATGGACGAAGGCCATCTTGACCTTGGCGTAGTCCGGGCGCCCGTCACGCAGCGACTCATCGGCGCCCCACTGGCGCCTGGTCACGATCTGCGGAGCGCCGGCGGCCTTGCCCGGCGCGGCGCTCCTGTCGGGGGAGTCGGCATCCTCTGTCGGGTCGAGCGCCACGAGGCGCACGTTCTCGAGCAAGGCCGGTGACGCTGCGCCGCCGGCCACGGCGGCGACCTGCAGGTAGCGCGCCGCCCCCGTCCAGACGGGCTCGGTGAACGCTCGCGCAGGGCCTTCGGCCTCACCGGCGAGCTCAAGGGGCGCCTCGTACCACGGGCTCCACGAGCGGCCGTCGAGGCTCGTGCGCAGCCGCAGCAAGACCGCGCCCCGCGCGGACGGCACGCCGCAGATCACGCCGGCCATGGTGAACTGCATGCCGGCGTCCAGGGTGAGCGCGGCGCCCGGGTGCGCCGCGGTGTGACCGATGTGACGCCCTTCCCGCGCCTGCGCGCGCGTCGTGGCGGGCACCTCGGGGGCGACCGGCAAGGCGCCGGCCAGGCGCACGACGCGCAGATGCACCGGCGGCGCCTGCTTCAGCTCCGCCGCCGCGGTGGTACGCGGCGGCGCCCCAGCGGCGGCCAGGCAAGCCATCGCCGCGAGCACAGCGCAGATGAGGATCTTCTTCATGGGGCTCCAGGGGGCCGACGCCTGATTCCTTCCACGGCGTCGGCCGACTCCCTCGATTTCCCCGAGCGACAACCGTCCAGCCGCCTCGCGCGCGCGAGCGATATTCGAGCGGCCTTCAGAGTGCAGCACGATGCAAGTCTTGACGCTCGTTCACCACCCCTCTAGACTCCCGGACAAGCGAGGGCGGGCGCGCTCACTATCTGCCTCCTCAAGGCAGGAGACCCAGCTCTCGGCAGGCATTTTCCAAGGGGAGGGACTTTGACGACCATTCACAAGAAGCTCGTGCTCATCTCGATCCTCGTACTGGCACTGGCGCTCGCGCTTGTCGCCGTCGTGGGTTGCGGCAGTAGTAGCAGCTCGGGAGACGCCACTACGGCCGCCTCGACCCCGTTCAAGGTCGGCGTCGCCGGCCCCATGACCGGCGACTACGCAACGTACGGTAAGTCCCACAAAGAAGGCGCCGAGATCGCCATGGAGGAGCTCAACGCGGCCGGTGGCGTCAACGGCGGCCAGGTCTCGCTGGAAATAGGCGACGACCTCGGCGATCCGAAACAGGCAGTACTCGTGGCCCAAAAGTACATTGACGACGCGGAGCTCGTCGTGGTCGACGGGCACCAGTTCTCCGGCGCCACCATCGCCGCCGGCGCCAAGTACGAAACGGCTGGCCTGCCCATGATCTCGCCGTCCGCCACCAATCCGGACATCACCGATCTGGGCGCGTATATCTGGCGCATCTGCATGACCGACGCGGTGCAGGGAGAAGGGCTCGCCAACTACAGCGTCATGACGCTGAACAAGCAGAAGATCGCCATCATGTACGACAACTCCGACTACGGCCGCGGTCTCGCCGACGCCTACGAGGCGGCCGTCAAGGCCGCCGGAGGCTCGATCGTGGGCAAGGAGCAGTACGCGACCGGCGACACCGACTTCAAGGCCCAGCTCACCAAGCTCAAGGGAGCCGGCCCGGACCTTCTTTTCCTCTCCGGCTACTACCCCGAGGGTTCGAAGATCGCCCAGCAGGCCCGCGAACTGGGCATGGACGTGCAGATGCTGGGCTCTGACGGCTATGCGTCCGACGAGCTGCCTAAGCTCGGCGGCGCCGCGGTGGAGGGCATGCTGGTCTCGACCTTCTTCGACTACACCAAGAACGAAGCAGCGGTCAAGAAGTTCGTGGACGCCTACAAGGCCAAGTACGGCGGGGGCAACCCCGACTGGTTCGCGGCCAACTCCTACGACGTGGTCATGCTCGCGGCGCAGGCCGCCAAGAACGCCGGCAAGAACGAGCGCACGGCCATCAACGACGCCCTCGGCAGCATCGGCACGTACCAGGGCATCGCCGGCCCGGTCACGTTCGACGAGAACGGTGACGTCATCAAGCCGCTGCAGATCGTCGTGGTGAAGAACGGCGCCCTGGCCACCGCTCCTCAGCAGCCGACTCAGTAAGGATCTCTGCTCGAGTTGCCGGGGAGGGGCAAGAGGCACTGCGCCTCTTGCCCCTCCCCGTGCCGACTGAACAAATCGACGCCGCAGACCCGGGGACCTCGTGAGCGAACTCGGCCAACAACTTGTCAACGGCCTCATGATCGGCTGCCTCTACGCGCTGATCGCGGTAGGCTACACGATGGTGTACGGCATCATCGAGCTGATCAACTTCGCCTTTGGCGAGCTTTTCATGTTCGGCGCCTTCATCACCATCATGATGATGTCCCCCGAGATCACCCTCTTCGGCAACACGGTCGGCATGCCGCATCTCAACTTCTTCCTCGCGATCATCATCGCCATGGCGGTCGTCGCCGTGATGGGCGTGACCATCGAGCGGCTGGCATATCGGCCCCTGCGCAACGCCCCTCGCCTGGCGGCGCTCATCTCGGCGATCGGCGTCTCGATCCTTCTGCAGAACGTGGCCCAGTCCATCTTCGGATCCCAGCAGGTCCCGTTCCCCGACATCCCGCTGTTCACCACCCCGGCAGGGGCGCCCAGGGCCTTCGCGCTGGGCGGGGTCTACATCACCTACTTCCAGGTGTTCGTGGTCGTGGTCACCGTGGTGGTCATGCTGCTGCTGAATTTCTATGTGAAGCGCACGCGCATGGGCCGCGCCATGCGCGCCTCCGCCCAGGACAAGCGCACCTCGGCGCTCATGGGCGTCAACGTGAACAAGGTCATCGCCCTCACGTTCCTGATCGGCTCGGCGATGGGCGCCCTGGCCGGCGGCCTGTACGGGGGCGTCTATCACGCCGCCTGGCCGCTCATGGGCTTCAACCCCGGCCTCAAGGCCTTCATCGCCGCGGTGCTGGGCGGCATCGGCAACATCCCCGGCGCCTTCCTTGGCGGACTGCTGCTGGGCGTCATCGAGGCTCTCGGCTCGGCCTACCTGCCCATGGGCTCGCAGTACCGTGACGCGATCGCCTTCGTGATCCTGATCCTCATCCTGTCGTTCAGGCCGTCCGGCCTGCTCGGCTCCACTGTCTCGCAGAAGGCGTAGCATGGCCGACGAAGGTCGCTTCCGCACGAAGCTCAATCCCATCGCCGCGTCCATGGTCGGAGGTGGGTCCACCAGATCCCAGCGCATCCTGCTGGCGGTGCTTCTCGCAGTTGCCGTGATCCTGCCGTTCCTGGTCGGGTCCAACCGCTGGATCACTCTGATGACCGTCGTCGTCATCTACATCGTGCTCGCCTCCGGGCTGAACATCGTCGTCGGCTTCACCGGGCTCCTCGACCTCGGCTATGTGGCCTTCTACGCGATCGGCGCGTACTACACGGCGATCATCTTCAATCAGGTGCTCAAGGTGAAATTCGGGGTCGACATTGACGCCTACTGGTGGCTGACGTGGATCAACTTCGTCGTCGGCGGGCTGCTGGCCGCCCTCGCCGGGGTGCTCATCGGCTACCCGACGTTGCGCGTGC
>JAPLCL010000054.1 GCA_026392265.1 Actinomycetota bacterium | reverse complement strand
CGACGTCCCCATGCCGACGTCTTTGGCCTTCAGCAGGATGAACATGTCGCTCGAGTTGCCGACCGCGAACAGCAGGGTGCCGGCCAGGAGCCAGCGGAAGGCCGGCGAGGCCGGCAGCGACAGGCGGAAGGCGCGGCGCCGGGGCTGCTCCCGGTGCTCGCGCACGAACAGCAGGATCGCGAGCACACTCCGCAGCCCCGGCACGACAGCGATGGCGAAGATCCAGCGCAGTGAGACGTGCGCCTGCACCAGCGCCAGGGCCACGAGAGGTCCGATCACCGCACCCAGCGTGTCCATGCTGCGGTGCAGGCCGAAGGCCAGGCCCTGCTGCCCGGGCTTCGTGTTCGCCGCGATGAGGTCGTCGCGCGGCGCCGTGCGCATGCCTTTGCCGAGGCGATCCGTGAAACGGCCGGCCAGCGCCAGCGGCCAGCCGGCGGCTAGCGCGATCACGAGCTTGCCGAGGCCGCCGAGGGCGTAGCCGGCGAGCACGAATGGCTTACGCCGGCCGGTGTAGTCGGCGGCCTGCCCGAAGGGGTACTTGGTGATGCTGGCCGTCGCCTCGGCGATGCCCTCGATGAGGCCGAGCACCGCCACCGGAAGGCCGAGCACCGAGGTCACGAAGATCGGGAACAGCGGATACGCGATCTCTGAGCTCAGGTCGGCGAAGAAGCTGACGAGCCCGAGGCTGCGCACGTTGGGGTCGAGGCTGCGCAGGCTCGCAAGGGGGTGCAGAGGGCGGAAGCGCTCCATCGCCAGATGCTATCAGTCGAGCGGCTCCAGAACGGTGAGGCCCTCGGCGCGCGCAGCCCGGTTGAGCGCGAGATCGAAAGAGGCGAAGGCGAAGCTCTCCGCACCGGCGTTATCGCGCGCGCTCAGCGCCGCCGCAAGCTGGATCGCGTCGAATCCGCGGAGGCCGTGCTCGAAGGCGAGATCGGCGGCGCGCACCTCGTCAAGCTCGAGTACGGTGGCCGCGCACGAGAAGGCGGCGATCTTGCGCACAAGTTGCCGGGCCGAGGTCAGCGTAAGGCCGCCGGTTCGCTGTCGGCGACTGATGGCGGAGCTCGCCTCCGGAAGCGTCACCCGCGACAACGCGATGGCGTCGGCGGCGCGCGCCCAGTTACGCGTCTCCTCCGTGTGCATCTCATCGACGAACAGCTTCAGCAAGCCGCTTGTGTCGAAGTACACGATCAATCGCGCTCCCGCATATCCAGCACGGTCTGAGAGATCGGCCCGCCTTTGATCTTGATCGGTGGCCCACTGGGGATCTTGGGCTTGCCGCCCGACCACTTGACCATGCCGCTCTCCATGAGGCGGCGCAGACCGTCGTGCTGGGCATCGGGCGCCTGGATGATGGCGACGTCCTTGCCGCGGTGCGTGACGACGACCTTCTCGCCCTCGCTGGCCAGGTGGATGTACTTGCTGAGGTGCGCCTTGAGCTCCCTGATGCCGACCGTGGTCATTGTGACCTCATTCTTATCTCTATTGTGACCTCATGATTCTACTCGCGGCGAGCCTGATCCGCAATGTCACGATCTCTATCAACGTCGGGATGCTGCGGAGGACTATGATGGAAGCACGCTCAAGTTGAGAGGGGGACGAATGGGTGACGACCGCAAGTACGCATTCTCGTGGGACCTGCTCGGCGATCTCGAACTGGGGCGGCCCAATCTGGGCAACACGACCCGGCTCGAGGCGTACCGTCTCATGCAGTTCTGCTTTCGTGACGTGCTGGAGCAGCGCTTTGGAACGGCAGCGGCGGACGACGTGTTCCACGAGGCCGGCAAGCTGGCCGGCGCCGAGTTCGCCGCTCACCTGCTCAGCCAGCCGGAGGAGCTCGGGGATTTCATCGCCGAGCTGCAGCGCGTGCTGCGCGAGATGGGCATCGGTATCTTGCGCGTCGAGAAAGCCGATCCGGAGAAGGGCCAGTTCGTGGTGACCGTCTCCGAGGACCTCGACTGCTCGGGCCTTCCTGAGACCGGCGAGTCCGTCTGTGTGTACGACGAGGGCTTCATCGCGGCGCTGCTCGAGAGCTACACAGGGCGCCGCTTCGTCGTCAAGGAAGTCGACTGCTGGTGTACCGGCGACCGTACCTGCCGGTTCACCGCCGAGGTCGAAGCGGCGTGAGCCCAGCCGGGGATGACTCGGCTCTCGAGGCGACGCTTGCGGCGATCCGCGCGACGCTGCGCAGCGGACGTCGCGCCTCCCTGCCCGCCGGGCTCGCGGCAAACGCTCAGCTCGACGAGCTGCTGAACGAGCTCGCCGACCTCCACCGCTTCACACTCGCCGTCTCCCAAGGCGATCTGGAGCAGCCTCTGACCGCGAGAGGCAGCCTGGCGGGCGCTCTCAAGACGCTCGACGCGGCGCTGCGTCACCTCACCTGGCAGACGCAGCGCGTGGCGGCTGGCGACTTCACCCAGCGTGTCGACTTCATGGGCGACTTCTCCGAGGCTTTCAACAGCATGGTGGTGGCGCTCGACGAGGCGCGCACCGAGCTGGAGGCGCAGAAACTGAAGCTCGAGGAGCTCGCCACCACGGACACGCTTACCGGCGCCTACAACCGGCGCAAGTTCAACGATCTGACCCTGGTCGAGCTGGAGCGCGCGCGGCGCTACGAACATCCGCTGTCGCTGCTCATCCTCGACATCGACCATTTCAAGCACGTCAACGACACGTATGGGCACGAGGCCGGCGACGAGGTCCTCGTCGTCCTTGCCGGCCTGATGCGCGCCGGGATCCGTGCCACGGACAGTCTCGCGCGGTGGGGCGGCGAGGAGTTCGTCGTGTTGTCGCCCGGCGTGACTGTCGAGGGGGCTGCGGAACTGGCGGAGCGACTTCGCGTCGCCGCCGGGACGTACGAGCACGCATCCAGCGGCACGGTGACGGTCAGCATCGGTGTCGCGCAATATCGACCAGGCGAGACGCCCGATGAGTTGTTCGCGCGCGCCGATCTGGCGCTCTTCCGGGCCAAGGAAGGCGGGCGCGACCGCGTCGAGCTCGCCCGCTGACGCGGCGACCTCGCCTGCCGGGGGTCGCCGCCTGTGGCCCGCGTGGGCGACACCTGTGGCTCGGCAGGCGTGCGTCGCGGCCGATATCGAGACCATGGACGCATTGTTCTGTCGGCCGCTGCTTGTCCTTCTCGCCGGCGCTCTTCCGGCGCTGCTGATCGTCGCCTTGACCTCGTGTGCCGTCCCTGCCGCGGCCACCGAGTACGGCGCCAACGCTCCCATCCCCTTCGTGTTCCTCCCGCCCGACAATCCGTGGAACACGCGCGTCGACACGCTGCCGCTCGACCCGAACTCCGCCGACTGCATCGCGCACATGGCGCCGAAGGCCTCCACGGTGTCTCTGCCGGCGACCGCCATGATGCGCGAGGGCGACGAGTGGACGGTCGGGGGGTTCGTTCATCGACGAGAGCGGCTCGGCGTGGTCGGCGACGGTGGACTACTGCGCCAGACGAGAGCCGCTGGAGCTCGGCGCCCACAGGACGTTCGAAGCGGTGCACACGTGGCTCGATGATGGGGCATACCGGGTGCCGGTGACGGTGACCAGCGATCTGGCCCGCTCGGCCGGGGCCGTCATCGCTGTCGCCGTCGTCAACGTGGCGCCCCGGGTGCGCGCCGGGGGAAGACGAACGTGGCTGCAGGAGCGCCGCTCACGCGCCACGGCTCGTTCGCCGACCCCGGCGCCGATACGTGGACCGGCGCGGTGGATTGGGGCGACGGCTCGGCGCGCACGGCGCTGCGCCTGCGCGCCGACAAGACGTTCACGCTGGCCCACCGCTTTCCGCGTGTCCACGGCGGCGGCCATGCGGTCGTCGTGACGGTGCGCGA
>JAPLCL010000366.1 GCA_026392265.1 Actinomycetota bacterium | reverse complement strand
GTCGCGGCCCACGCAGAGCCCTTCACCGGCGATGGCGAACTCCCCCGGCTGGGTCTTGATGCGTCCCTCGCCGACCTTCCTGTCACCGTGGAACAGGGAGAGGACGCCGGTGGCGACGCCGGGCGGGTCCTCGCCGTCCTTCTCGAAGGAGGCGGAGAGGATCACGTTCTCGCCGGTGGGGATGTCCTCGGTCGCGACGATCTTCTGCTCGAAGATGCCGACGAAGCTGTTGACGTAGTGCAGCCTGTTGTCCTTGACGTAGAGGGCGTGCCCGCCGAAGCGCGCGCCGTGGGCGAACAGGACCCCCTCCGCACCCGGCGCCGGGATGTCGACGAGCGTACCGAGGGAGTAGGAGCGGTTGCGGATGTTGACGCTCTGCTTCTCGGGGACCTCGGCGCAGTCGGGGTAGTAGACGTACTTCTCGCGCGGCGCCGAAAGCTGCGGCCGCTCCGCCAGCGCGATGTCCAGCAGGACGCGGTCGTCGAGCGGGAAGGCGCCGTTGCGGCCCGCCTCGGCGAACCAGAGGCTCACGAGCTCGCGTACCTTCTCAGGCATCTCGGCGGCCAGGTTGTGCAGTTCCGCGCGGTCGACGTCGGTGTGGTAGAGCTCCCACTCGTCGTCGTTGAACTCGCCCCAGCCACAGAGCGTCGGGTGGGTGGTGACCGCCTTCCAGCCCTCGTGCCAGATGCCGCGTGAGCCCAACATGGAGTAGAACTGCGTCGTGCGCGCCCCCTCAGCGGATGCATCGTCGAGGCTGTAACGCATACTCACGCCGTCGAAATCGCTCTGCACGTGCCCCTTGATGGTCGCCGGCGACTCGACACCGAGGCAGTCGAGGATCGTCGGCACGATGTCGATGGCGTGGTGGTACTGGGTCCTCAATTCTCCCCTGGCCTTCATGCCGGCCGGCCAGGAGATGATGCACGGATCGGCGGTGCCGCCGTTGAACTCGTAGCGTTTCCACATCTTGAACGGCGTGTTGAAAGCCATGGCCCAGCCGTTGGCGTAGTGGCCGTAGGTCTTGGGGCCGCCGAGCTCGTCAAGCATCTTGAGGTTGGCGTCGAGGTCGTCGGGGATGCCGTTGAAGAGGAGGCACTCGTTCACCGACCCTACTGGGCCGCCCTCGCCGCTGGCGCCGTTGTCGGAGACCACGATGACGAGGGTGTTCTCGCGCAGCCCGGCGTCCTCCAGGTGGTCGAGGAGCCTGCCTATGTGGTGGTCGGTGTGGGCGAGGAAGCCGGCGTAGACCTCGGCCATCCGCGAGAAGAGTCGCTTCTCGCCGTCGGGCAGCGTGTCCCACGGCAAGGAGTCGTCGAACTGCGGGAAGGGCTGCCCCTTGGGGCCTTTGCGGGTCGCCGTGGTGCCGATCGGGTTGATCGGAGGCAGCTCGGTGTCGGGCGGCACGAGGCCCATCTGCTTCTGCCGCGCCAGGGTCTGCTCGCGCAGCGCCTCGTAGCCCATGTCGAACTGACTTTTGAACTTGTCGATCCACTCCTTCGGGGCGTGGTGCGGCGCGTGGCAGGCGCCGGGAGCGTAGTAGAGGAAGAAGGGCTTCTCCGGGGCGATCGACTTGGCGTCCCTGATGAACTCGAGCGCCTTGTCGGTGATGTCCTCGGTGAGATGGTAGCCCTCCTCCGGCGACTTCGGCTGGTCGACGGGGTGGTTGTCGTAGACCAGCTCGGGATACCACTGGTTGGTCTCGGCGCCCAGGAACCCGTACCAGCGCTCGAAGCCGCGCCCGGAGGGCCAGTTGCGGCGCGTCGCCGCCAGGTTCATCTCGTGCGTGGGGCAGAGGTGCCACTTGCCGACCATGTAG
>JAPLCL010000033.1 GCA_026392265.1 Actinomycetota bacterium | reverse complement strand
GCTGGAGCTTGCCCGCGCCGCCGCCGAGAGCGGAGTCACGCTGGTCGGCCCCAACTGCATGGGCGTGCTCTGCACCAGCTCTCATCTGAGCGCCGTCGGCTTCGTGACGCTGCGGCCGGAGCCCGGGCCGATCAGCGTCGTTTCGCAGTCGGGCAACATCGGCACGCAGCTGCTGATGACCGCGGAGAGACGCGGCGTCGGCGTGGAGAAGTACGTGAGCAGCGGCAACCAGGCGAGCACCGATGCCAACGACCTGCTCGAGTACCTGGCCGACGACCCGGATACCGGCGTCGTGGTCATGTACCTCGAAGGGATGGATGACGGGCGACGCTTCTACGAACTCGCGCGCGCCACGACGCCGCGCAAGCCGGTCATCGTCATGCGCGGCGGGATGAGCGCGCTCGGTCGCCGCGCGGCCAGCTCGCACACCGGCGCCCTCGCGGGCTCGGCCGAGGTGTTCAAGGCCGCCGCCCGGCAGGCCGGCGTGATCACCACCGGCGACCCCGACGACGCGCTTGACGTAGCGAGTCTGCTGGCCTACCTGCCGCTGCCCGCCGGGCGTCGCGTCGCCGTGGTGACCCTGGGCGGCGGCTGGGGCGTGCTGACCGCCGATGCCCTGGCGGAGAACGGCCTGCAGCTCGCCGAACTGCCGCCCGGGGTCCTGGCCGCCGTGGACGAGTTGCTGCCGCCGTTCTGGAGCCACGGCAACCCCATCGACCTCGTGGCCACGGTGACGCACGGCGTGCCCGAACGCGTCATCGAGCTCGTCGCCGAGAGCGATGCCGTGGACGCGGTCATCACCTTGGCGCTGATAGGCAGCCCCAGCAGCGGCCGTCCCGGGCAGGAGCGGCCGCAGGGCACCGGCGACCAGAGTGGAGGCGACGGCTCCGAGCCGGGACCCGTCCCCGAGACCGGCGGCCCGTTCGCCGAGCTCAACGAGCAGGAGGAAGCGCTGCTGCGGCATGTCGCAGCCATCATGGAGCGCACCGGGAAACCGATCGTCAGCGTTCCACTCTGCCCGGTGCAGCGCTCCGTGTTCCCCGGGCTCGGCAGGTTCGCGCCCGTCCTGCTGCCGAGCCCTCCAGCCGCGGTGCGCGCCCTGGCCAGGGCCGCGTGGTACGCGGCCCCCTCTCCCCCGGTCACACACGGTTAGCCGCCGGGTAAGCTAGCCTCCAGATGAAAGTCTTCTGGCGCATCCTCAAGCTGCTCGGCGACTACAAGTGGCTCACCTTTGTGGGCTTCACGCTGGCGTTCGCCCAGATGGGGCTCGGCCTGCTGGTGCCGCGCATCATCCAGCTGACCATCAACAACGCCTTGGTGGGCGGCGAGACGGGACTGCTCGTCACCTACGGTCTCGCCCTTCTCGGCATCGCCATCGTGCGCTTCATAGTGGCCGTCGGCCGTCGGCTCGCCACCGGCAAGGCGAGCCTCGGCATCGAATACGACCTGCGTAACCGCATGTGGTCGCACCTTCTCAGGCAATCCTTCAGCTACTTCGACCGCTGGCCCACCGGGCAGCTCATGAGCCGCGCCATGAGCGATGTGCAGAACGTGCGCACGTTTCTCGGCTACGGCCTCGTGTTCTTCGCCACCAACATCGTGATGATGGTCGCCGTGGCTATCATCCTGCTGCTGCTCGACTGGCGTTTGGGCTTGATGTCCCTTGCCTTCTTGCCGTTCCTGCTACTGGTCACAGTGCGGTTCAGCCGCCGCCTGCAGCCGATCCTCAAGGACGTGCAACAGAAGATCGCCGATGTGACGGCGGCGGCCGAAGAGAACGTGGTGGGCTCGCGCATCGTGCGCATCTTCGCCCGCGAAGACGACGAGCTGGTGAAGTTCAGCGACCGTAGTTACAAGGTCTTCGAGGCCAGTGTGGCGGCGGCGCGCACGCGCGCCAAGTACATCCCCCTGATCGCCTTCATCCCCAACCTCGCCGTGGCATTCCTGCTGTACTACGGCGGGCGGCAGGTGATCGACGGCAGCCTGAGCCTGGGTTCGCTGGTCGCCTTCTACAGCTACCTGATGATGCTCGTGTACCCGGCCCAGGTGATCGGCTGGCTCACCGGCCTCGCGCAGCGCGCTATCGCCAGCGGCGAGCGCGTGTACGAGGTGCTCGACGCGCCGCTGGAGATGGAGGAGCGGCCCGATGCGCGGCCGCTGCGCGCCCCGGACGGCGGGCCCCCCGTCGGGGCGGTGACCTTCGACGACGTCTGGTTCAGCTACGTGGACCGGCCGGTGCTCGAGGCGGTCAGCCTCGACGTCCCGGCCGGGCGCGTGCTCGCCTTTGTCGGCCATACCGGCTGCGGCAAGACTACGCTCACCAATCTCATCCCGCGTTTCTACGACGTGAGCGCCGGCCGTGTGCTGGTCGACGGCCAGGACGTGCGCGACCTGCAGACCGCCGATCTGCGCAGCCACATCGGCATCGTCACGCAGGACCCCTTCCTGTTCAGTGCCTCGATTGCCGACAACATCCGCTTCGGGCGGCCGGAGGCGACGGACGAGGAGGTCAAGGCTGCCACGCAGGCCGCACAGGCCGACGACTTCGTCGCGGCCCTCCCCGAGGGCTATCAGACGGTCGTCGGCGAACGCGGCTTCACGCTGAGTGGCGGTCAACGCCAGCGCATCGCCATCGCGCGGGCGCTCGTCATGGACCCGCGCATCCTCATCCTCGACGACGCCACCAGCAGTGTCGACGTGGAGACCGAGTTCAAGATCCGCGCCGCGCTGACAGAAGTTATGCGCGGCCGCACCACCTTCATCATCGCCCATCGGCCGTCGACGATCGCGCTGGCCGACGAGGTCGTGGTGCTGGATCACGGCCATATCGAAGAGCGCGGCACGCACGACGAGCTCATGGCCGCCGGCGGCCCGTACGCGCACATGTTCGGCGACGCCGAGGCCCGGCACTGCGATCTGGACGCCGTCGAGGTCGGGGAGACGGCGGCGGCCGGCGGCGCAGCCGGCCCGGCCGCCCGGGGAGGCGTCGCCTGATGGCCACCACCTCCCGTCACGCCGCCGGACCGCATGGCAGCGGCGCCACGCTTGAGGACCTTCGCGGCTGGCGCGCCTTTGTGCATCTGGCGCGCGAGCTCAAGCTCGCGCGGCTCGCGCGGCTCGCCTACCCGTACCGGCGCCGCGCCGTCTACAGCGTGGTCGCGATGATCGCCGTCACGCTGAGTAGTCTCGCCGTCCCGTATCTGCTCAAGGTCGCCATCGATGGGGGCATCGGCGCCAAAGACCTCACCGTGCTCACCTGGGTCATTGTCGCCTTCATCGGTGTCAGCCTCATCAACCTCGGCGCCAGCTACCTGCAGACGTACCTCACGAGCTGGGTCGGCTCGCACATCATCTACGATCTGCGCCGCCAGCTCTTCGCCCACCTGCAGAAGCTCTCGCTCGACTTCTTCAGCCGCCAGAAGACCGGCTGGATCGTCAGCCGCCTGACCAACGACATCGACGCCCTCGACCAGCTCGTCACCGACGGCGTCTCCTCGCTGGTCACCAACTCGCTGACTTTCATGGGCGCCATCGTGTTCCTCTTCATCCTCGACTGGCGCCTGGCCTTGGCGACCCTCACCATCATGCCGCTCCTCATCGGCGCGACGCTCGTGTTCCGCTCCAAGTCGGCGCGCGCCTACGCCCAGGTGCGCAACAAGATCGGCGACGTGAGCGCCCACCTGCAGGAGTCCATCTCCGGCATCCGCGTGCTCAAAGCCTTCCGCCGCGAACAGAGCGACTACGAGAAGCTCGACGTGGCTAACGCCGCCTACCGCGAGGTCAACATGCGCACCGTTGTGCAGAGCGGCCTGTACTTCCCCTTCGTCGAGTTCATGTCGGCGGCGGCAGTGGTGATCGTGCTCTGGTACGGCGGCACCCTCATCGGCGGCAACACCCTGGAGATCGGCGTGCTGGTGGCGTTCATCGGCTACCTGGGCAGCTTTTTCGACCCGCTGCAGCAGCTCAGCCAGCTCTACAACACCTTCCAGGCGTCGATGGCCGCGGTGCAGAAGATCTACACGGTGCTCGACACCGAGCCCGACATGCTCGACGCCCCCGACGCCGTCGACCTCCCGGACGTGCACGGCGAGGT
>JAPLCL010000239.1 GCA_026392265.1 Actinomycetota bacterium | reverse complement strand
CGCCGTCTCAGCACGCTCGACCCCGACGAGCTCTACGTGGCCGCCAAGCAGCTCCCGGCGCCCTACGAGCTGGTGCGCTGGGTCGCCGAGAACGGCAAGCTCCCGGTGGTCAACTTCTCGGACGGCGGCATCGCCACCCCGGCCGACGCCGCGCTCATGATGCAGCTCGGCGCCGAGGGCGTCTTCGTGGGCTCCGGCATCTTCAAGAGCGAGGATCCGCAGAGGCGCGCCAACGCCGTCGTCAAGGCGGTCACCAACTACCGCGACGCCAAGATCATCGCCGAGGTCTCCGTCGGTCTCGGCGAGGCGATGCCCGGTATCGACGTGTCGCGGATGCCCGAAGAAGCCAAGATCCAGCATCGCGGCTGGTGAGCCCGAGGGCGGCATGAGCACCGGCAACGGCACGCGGCGGCTCGACTGGATCCTGTCGCCCGAGCCCAGCAACCGGGACCTGCCCGGTCCCGGCACGGGCCTCACGGTCGGTGTCCTCGCTCTGCAGGGCGACTTTCGCGAGCATCGCGTCGTGCTCGAGGGGCTCGGTGCGCTCACCCGCGAGGTGCGGCGCGCCGACCAGCTCGAGGGCCTCGATGGGCTGGTGATCCCGGGCGGCGAGAGCACCACCATCAGCAAGCTCATGGACGCCTGCGGTCTTGCAGATCCCATCACGGCGTTCTCACGTGCCGGCGGCCTCGTCTACGGCACCTGCGCCGGTCTCATCAGTGTCGCCCGCGACACCGTCGAGGGTTCGCCGCCCACGCTGGGCCTCATGGACATCGTCGCCCGGCGCAACGCCTTCGGGCGCCAGGTCCGCAGCTTCGAGGCCGATCTCGTGGTCGAAGGCCTCGGTCCCGAGCCGCTGCGCGCCGTGTTCATTCGCGCGCCGTGGGTGGAGAGCGCCGGGCCCGGGGTCAAGGTGCTCGCCACCTGCAAGGGCCACATCGTCGCGGCCCGGGAAGGTGGGGTGCTCGTCACGGCGTTCCATCCCGAGCTCACCGACGACGCGCGCATCCACGAACTGTTCATCGCCATGATCCGCCGCCGCGAGGGCGCGGCGCCCGAGCCGGCCGGCGCGGCGCAGCTGCGCGCCGCCGGCGAGCCGGGCCGCGCCGTCGCGGTGCCTGCCAACCGCTGAGAGAGGAGGTGGTGTCCTCGTGTCCGGGCACTCCAAGTGGGCTACCATCAAACACAAGAAGGGCAAGACAGATGCCAGGCGCGGCAAGCTGTTCTCCAAGCTCTCCCGCGCCATCACGGTCGCCGCCCGTGAAGGCGGCATCGACGTCACCATGAACATCGCGCTCGCCAATGCCGTGGAGAAGGCGACGAGCTACTCGATGCCCAAAGACAACATCGAGCGCGCCATCCAGCGCGGTGGGGGCGGTGCCGACGGCACCGCCTACGAGAGCATCCTCTACGAGGGCTACGGCCCCGCCGGCGTGGCGATCATCGTCGATGTGCTCACCGACAACAAGAACCGGTCCGCCGCCGACATCCGCAACATCTTCAGTAATCACGGCGGGCAGCTGGCGCAACCCGGTGCGGTCGCCTGGGTGTTCGAACGCCGCGGCTCCATCGTCGTCGATGGCAGCAAGTACAGCGAGGACGACGTCATGGCCGCCGCCATCGACGCTGGCGCCGACGACGTCGTGCAAGACGGCGAGGAGTTCCAGGTCCTCACCCAGCCCGCCGACTTCGTCGCGGTGCGCGATGCCCTGGCGGCTGCTGGCATCGAGTTCGACCAGGCCGAGCTTACGATGATCCCCAAGAGCACGGTCAAGCTCGAGGAGAAGGACGCGCGCAAGACCATGAAGATCGTTGACGCTCTCGAAGACAGCGACGACGTGCAAGAGGTGTACGCCAACTTCGACATCCCCGAAGACATCCTCGAGCTCCTGGCCGACTAGGGCTACCTTGTGACGACGGTCGCGGGGCCCGGCCAGGGGCACATCCACAGCGCAGGGGGCAGATCGTGATCGTGCTCGGCTTCGACCCCGGCACGGCGAGCACCGGCTGGGGCGTCATCGAGCAGGAAGGCAGCCGCCTCAAGTCCCTCGGCTACGGCTGCATCGTCACCTCGGCAAGAGACGATACCCACGTGCGTCTGCGGCGGATCTACGACCAGGCGCTGGGGCTCATCAAGCGCTTCTCTCCCGACATCGTCGTGCTCGAGGAGCTCTTCGTGAACGTCAACGTCAAGACCGCACTGGCGGTCGGCCAGGCCAAAGGCGTCCTCTATCTGGCCGCCTCGGATCTGAAGTCCGCACCCTGCGAGTACTCGCCGTTGCAGATCAAACAGGCGGTCACCGGCTACGGGCGCGCCAGCAAGATACAGGTGCAGGAGATGACCAAGGTGATCCTCGGCCTGGAGCGTATCCCGCAGCCAGACCACGCCGCCGACGCGCTGGCCGTCGCCATCACCCACACCCACCACAACAGCGCCGCGTTCGCCGCGGCGGTGCGCCGCCCCACGGGCGGCCGGCGATGATCGCTTCCATCCGCGGCACACTGCAGCTGCTCGACGGCGAGCACGCCGTGATCGCGGTGGGCGGGTTGGGCATCGAAGTCCTGGCCTCGGGGCGCACTCTCGGCGGTCTGTCGGGCAGGCTCGGCGAAGAGGTCAGCCTGCACACGTACCTGCACGTGCGCGAAGACGCGCTCCAGTTGTTCGGCTTCCGCAGCGTGCGGGAGCGCGTGTTCTTCCAGTGGCTCATCGCGGTCAGCGGCGTGGGGCCCAAGGTGGCTCTCGCGGTGCTCTCCGGCTATCCGGTGGAGGAGCTCGAGCTGGCGGTGGCCCGCGACGACGTGAAGAAGTTCGAGAGCATCTCCGGCATCGGCAAGAAGCTCGCGCAGCGGCTCGTGGTGGAGCTCGGCGACAAGGTCGGGGAGCTGCCGCCGGCCCGGGCCGGCGAAGCCGGTACGCCTGCCGGCCCCGCCCCGACCGACGGCTTCCTCGCCGCACGCTCGGCGCTGCAGAACCTGGGCCTCAGCCTGCGGGAGGCCGAGGAGGCGCTCAGAGGCGCGCCCGAGGGCGCGAGCCTCGAAGACCTGGTCAAGTACGCTCTCACGCGCGGCAGGGGCGCTCCGTGACGCCGCCGGTCGACCGTATCGGCGACCCCAACGAGCGCGCCGACGATCGCGACCTCGAACTGGGTCTCAGGCCGCGGCGCTTCAGCGACTTCGTCGGGCAAGGCGCCGCCAAGGAACAGCTCGAGATCTTCGTGCAGGCCGCGCGCAACCGCGGCGATACGCTGGACCACGTGCTCATCGCCGGTCCGCCCGGCCTCGGCAAGACCACGCTGGCCGGCATCATCGCCACCGAGCTCGGCGTGGGCATGCACACCACCTCCGGGCCGGCGCTCGAGCGCAAGGTCGACGTCGCCGGTCTGCTCACCAACCTGCAGGAGGGCGATGTCCTCTTCGTCGACGAGATCCATCGCCTCAACGCCGCCGTCGAGGAGGTCCTCTACCCGGCGATGGAGGACTACGAGATCGACATCATGATCGGGGAGGGGCCGGCGGCGCGCAGTATCCGCATGCAGGTGCAGCCGTTCACGCTCATCGGCGCTACCACGCGCACGGGCCTGCTCACCACGCCTCTGCGCGACCGTTTCGGCGTGTGGCAGCGGCTCGAGTACTACGAGATCGAGGAGCTGGCACAGATAGTGCGCCGCTCCTCCGGGATCCTCAAGGTGAGCATCGACGACGATTCGGCCTTCGAGATCGCCGGTCGCTCGCGAGGCACGCCGCGAGTCGCCAACCGGCTGCTGCGCCGAGTGCGCGATTTCGCCGAAGTGCGGCACGAGGGCGTCATCGACCACGGAATCTGTCTCGCTGCCCTCGAACTGTTCCAGGTCGACGCCGAAGGGCTCGACAAGCTCGACCGAGATATCCTCTGCGCCATCGCGCAGAAGTTCGACGGCGGCCCGGTCGGCCTGGATACGCTGGCGGTGGCTCTGGGCGAAGAGGCCGACACCGTGATGGACGTGTACGAGCCGTACCTGATCATGCAGGGCTTCCTTAAGCGTACGCCGCGCGGACGGGTGCTTACGCGCTCGGGCTTCCAGCACTGCGGCCTCACGCCGCCGGCAGGGCCGGGCACGCTGTTCGACGAGAGCTGAGTGGAGCCTCGGATCGTCGGTCAGTGCGGCCGCCGCAGTCGCCGGGGTCGCCCGGCGGGGTAGTGCGAATCGGTAAGATAGCACGCGGCCCCCTCTTACCGATTCGCGACATGCCGCCCGGCTGCCCGCCTGCTGCCGCCCAGGCTCGCCACGCGAGGAGCCTTTCCATGCGCCGCGCTATACTCGGACCATGAACGATCTCCTCATGCACGTCTGCTGCGGGCCGTGTTCGACGGTAGCCGTTCCGGCTTGGCGCGATCGCGGTGTCGAGCCTGTCGCGTGGTTCCACAACCCCAACATCCAGCCGGTACCCGAACTCGAGCGCCGTCTCGAGAGCATGCGTCGCTACAGCCGGGCGGCCGGTCTCGAGCTCGTGATCGACGGGCAGCCGTCTGAGGCGGCGGCCTGGCGCGAGTGGATCGCCACGCTCTCCGAGGCCACGCCGGACGAGCGTTGCGCCGCCTGCCTCGGCCTGCGCCTGAGGGCCGCGGCCGCGGCGGCTGCGCGGCTGGGCGTACCGCGTTTCAGCACGACGTTGAGCGTCAGCCCGTACCAGCGGCACGACCTCATTCAGGCGGCGGGGCAGACGGCCGCCGCCGAGCATGGTGTGACATTCGCCTACCTCGATCTGCGCGGCTCGTTTCGCGAGAGCTACGCCGAGAGCCGGCGGCTCGACCTCTACCGACAGGCCTACTGCGGCTGTGCCGCGAGCAAGTGGCAAACGTGGCACGAGCGGGCGCTGCGCAAGAAAGCAAAATGACGAGCCGCCACGCCACGCCGGGCGTCGCCGAGGCTCAGGGTCTGCGGTTCGAGGATCTCGACTACGATCTGCCCCAGGAGCTGGTCGCGCAACACCCCGTCGAACCGAGAGATGCCTCCCGCCTTCTGGTCTGCCGGCGCGGCGCCGACGCGATCGCCGACCGCATGTTCGCGGAGTTGCCCGGGTTGCTGCGCGCCGGCGACGTGCTCGTGCGCAACGACACACGCGTGTTCCCGGCACGAGCGTTCTTCCGCCGCGCCACGGGCGGGCGCATCGAAGCGCTGTTCCTCCGCCCGGCGGGGGAGGAGCCGGCGAGCGAAGCCGGCCCGGGTGAAGCCTGGGAGGCGCTCCTGCGCGGCCGGCCGCGCTCCGGCGAGACGCTCACCAGCGAGGCGCTCGGTGAGGCGTGGCCGCTGGTCGCCGTGCGTCCGCTGGGCGACGGCCGCTGGCTGGTGGCCAGCCGCCATGCGCGGCCCGTGCTCGAACTCCTCGACGAGGCCGGCGCGATGCCACTGCCGCCGTACATCCATGAGCGCCTGAGCGACCCCGAGCGCTATCAGACGACGTACGCGCGTCTTGTGGGCTCCGCCGCGGCGCCGACCGCCGGCTTGCACTTCACGCCGGCCCTGGACGCTGCCCTGGGGGCGGCCGGCGTGACCATCGAGACGGTCACGCTCCACGTCGGCCTCGGCACCTTCAAGCCGCTGGTTGAAGAGACGCTGGCCGCGGGCCGGCTCCACCGCGAGACCTACGAGGTCGACGTGGCCGTGTGGGCGCGCCTGCTGGCGGCGCGCGCCCAGGGCCGCCGCGTGGTCGCCGTGGGCACCACCACCGTGCGCACGCTTGAGCATCTCGCCCGTCACGCGCCGCCGACGGACAAGGCGGCCTACCGCGGCGAGACGCGCCTCTTCATCACGCCGGGCTGCGACTTTCGCGTCGTCGACGCGCTGGTGACCAATTTTCACCTGCCGCGCACCAGTCTGCTGGCTCTGGTGATGGCCTTCTACGGCGTGGAGCAGACACGGCGCCTCTACGCGCACGCTGTGCGCGAGCGCTATCGTTTCTACAGCTTCGGCGACGCCATGCTGGCACTGTGAGCGCCGCGATGAAGGCGCGCGGCTTCGCTTTTGAGGTGGAGGCACGCGACGGGGCGGCGCGGGTCGCGCGCCTCACGACACCTCATGGCGTGGTCGAGACGCCCTGCTTCATGCCCGTCGGTACCAAGGCGACGGTCAAGGCGGTGGCGCCGCGCGAGCTCGCCGAGCTCGGCGCCCAGATCGTCCTCGCCAATACGTATCACCTCTACCTGCGCCCCGGCACCGAGCTCATCGCCGCGCACGGCGGCCTGCACGGCTTCATGCGCTGGGACGGGCCGATCCTCACCGACTCGGGCGGTTTCCAGGTGTTCAGCCTCGAGGGCACCCGCGTGGTGCGTGACGATGGCGTGGAGTTCGCCTCGGTGTACGACGGCTCGCGGCATGTCTTCACCCCCGAGCTGGCGGTGCGCATCCAGGAGGAGCTCGGCGCCGACATCATCATGGCCTTCGACCAGTGCGCGCCGGGTACGCTGGCGCACGCCGAGATCGAGGCCGCCGTGGAGCGCACGTCGCGCTGGGCGGCGGCCTGCAAGGCGGCCCATCGGCGCGCCGATCAGCTGCTCGTGGGCATCGTGCAAGGCGGCGTGGACGAAGGGCTGCGCCGCCGCTCGGCCGCCGAGATCACGGGCGTCGGCTTCGACGCCTACGCCATCGGCGGCCTCAGTGTGGGCGAGCGCGGCGACGAGAGGCTCGCCACGGTCGAGCTCATGGACGAGGTGCTTCCGGCCGACCGCCTGCGTTACTTCATGGGCATCGGCGACCCGATCGGCATGCTCGAGGTGGTGCGCCGCGGCGTCGACGTCTTCGACTGCGTCCTGCCGACGCGCCTGGCGCGCACCGGCACGGCGTTCTCACGCGAGGGCCGGCTGAACTTGCGCAACGCGCGCTTCGCCGCCGACCTGCAGCCGCTCGACGAGGCCTGCGACTGCTACGCCTGCCGCACGTTCACCAGAGCCTACGTGCGCCACCTCGTGCTGCAGAAGGAGATGCTCGGGGCGCAGCTCTTGAGTCAACACAACCTCAGGGTTCTGATAAGATTAACGGAGGACGCCCGGGTGGCCATTCGCGCCGGGCGTTTCGCAGATTTTGCCAATCACGTCGCGGAACTGTATTCCGCAGGAGGTTGAGCCGCATGGGTGGAGGCGCGGCCATCATCATCTGGATC
>JAPLCL010000257.1 GCA_026392265.1 Actinomycetota bacterium | reverse complement strand
GCCGCGCCCGTCGCGCTCGATCTGGACAGCCTGCCCAAGCCGCGCGACATCTACGCGATCCTCAACGATTACGTGGTCGGCCAGGATGAGGCCAAGCGCTCGCTCTCCGTGGCTGTGTACAACCACTACAAGCGCGTGCAGGCGGTGACTTCCGGCGAGACCGACGTCGAGCTGCAGAAGAGCAACATCTTGCTGCTCGGCCCCACCGGCTGCGGCAAGACGCTGCTCGCGCAGACCCTGGCGCGTATCCTCAATGTACCGTTCGCCATCGCCGACGCCACCGCCCTCACCGAGGCCGGATATGTCGGTGAGGACGTCGAGAACATCCTCCTCAAGCTCATCCAGGCCGCCGACTTCGACGTCAAACGCGCCGAGACCGGCATCATCTACATCGACGAGATCGACAAGATCGCGCGCAAGGCCGACAACCCTTCCATCACCCGTGACGTTTCGGGCGAAGGCGTGCAGCAGGCCCTGCTCAAGATCCTCGAGGGCACCGTGGCGAGCGTGCCGCCGCAGGGCGGGCGCAAGCACCCCCATCAAGAGTTCCTCTCCATCGACACCACCAACGTCCTCTTCGTCTGTGGCGGGGCTTTCGCAGGCCTCGAGAAGATCATCGAGCGCCGCATGGGCCGCCAGGGCGTCGGCTTCATGGCCGACGTCGTGAGTAAGGCCGATAAGGATCCGGGCACGATCTTCGCGCACACCCTGCCCGAGGACCTGCTCAACTTCGGCCTCATCCCCGAGTTCATTGGCCGTCTGCCGGTGGTCTCGGCGGTGCACAACCTCGACGAGGGCGACCTGCGGCGCATCCTCACCGAGCCCAAGAATGCGCTCACCAAGCAGTACCAGAAGTTCTTCTCTCTGGACGGCATCGAGCTGGTGTTCGCCGACGAGGCCCTCCGCGCCATCTCCACCAAGGCGCTCGACCGTGGTACGGGGGCGCGTGGCCTGCGCTCCATCATCGAGGAGTCGCTGATGGGCGTGATGTTCGACCTGCCTTCGCGCCGCGACGTGCGCAAGTGCGTGATCACGCGGGAAAGCATCGAGAGAGGTATCGACCCCACGCTGGTCACCGAGGCCGAGAAGGTGGCGCCGCAGCGTGACGCCGAGTCTGCCTGACGGCGACGCGGCGGCCGCGCACGGCGCCGCCCGCGTGCGTGCGCCGGAGGTGGCCCTGCCGCTGCTGCCCACGCGCGAACTGGTCGTGTTTCCCAAGATGGTCGCGCCCCTCTTCGTCGGCCGCGAGAAGTCCATTCTGGCCATCGAGACGGCCTTCAACGAGAAGACCCCGCTCATCCTGAGCTCACAGCGTCAAGCCTCCGTCGAGGAACCGGACGCCGACGACATCATGCCGGTCGGCACGCTCGTCAGCGTGCTGCAGCTGTTCAAGTTGCCGGACGGCAGCGTCAAGGCGCTGGTGGAGGGCCGGGAACGCGTGCGCATCGAGCGCTTCGCCAGCACCGAACCGTTCTTCCTTGCGATCGCCACACCGCTGGCGCCGCCCGACCGCGCGCTCGTGCGCTGCCGGTCGCTGGCGCGTCGCGTGGCGGCCGAGTTCGCCGACTACGTGCAGCTCAATCCGCAGCTGGCCGACGAGGTGCAGTACGTGGTGAGCCAGACCGACGATCCCGAGGAGATCGCCGACGTGGTGGCCGCGCACCTGCAGATCGACACCGCCGAGAAGCAGGCGCTCCTGGAGATGGAATCCACACAGGAGCGCCTCCTCGCCCTCATCGAGGCGCTGGCCGAGGAGAACGCGGTGCTCGCCCTGGAACACGAGATCGTGAGTAAGGTGCAGCAGCGCATCGAGAGCGCGCAG
>JAPLCL010000149.1 GCA_026392265.1 Actinomycetota bacterium | reverse complement strand
TTCACCATCGCCCGCTGGCGGAGATGCCCGAGATCCCGCGAGATCTGCTGCCGCACCCACTCGATCTGGGCCGGCTTCTTGGCCGACGCGTATTCCTCCGCGGCGTGGGCCAAGTGGTCGCACTGGACGAGCATGAAGTCGAGGAACTCCACCGTCTCGGTGGCCTTGGCGGAGAGTTTCTCACCAGCCATGTGGGACTCCAGCGGGCGGCTCGGGCCACCCAACAGTGAGCAGGTCCTGAGTACTCAGTAGTGTGCAGACGCGCAGACGCGCAGTGGTGCCAAGTACCAAGTGCTAAGTCTGCCTAAGAGACGGGCCGGGGGCTAGGGGTTAGGGGCGCCCCATCACCTATCACCCATCACCTATCACCTATCACCTATCACCCATCACCCATATCACCCATCACCTTCCCTCCCGCGCTCGCGCCTTCAGCGGGCTCTCGTTCCACAGCCGCAGCATCAGGAGCGCGCCGATCGCCGAGAACGGCACGATCATCCAGGTCCACACGCTCCAGCCGTACTTGTCGAGGAAGTGGCCGAGGAGGAACCCGGTCAGCCCGGAGGCCAGGTACTGCACGCCGTCCAGTATCCCGGTGACCGTCGAGGCGGCCTTCGTCCCGCCGAAGTCCATCGACGCGGTGCCGGAGAGCATCCCGTGGACCCCGAAGATCCACATGCAGGTGAAGCCGATCATGAACGCCGCGACCCACGGGGTGGCGGCCTGCCCGAGCACGAGGAGCGAACCGATCTGCCCCAGGTAGAAGATGAAGGCCACCGGCGGGCGTCGCGACTGGAACCAGTGGTCCGACAGATAGCCGCACAGCAGGCCCCCGCAGATGCCGCCGACCGTGATGCCGATCGTCGCGACGGAGAAGAGGGCAGTCCCGGCCGCGATGTGGTGGACCTCGCTGAGGAACGGCACGAACCAGAGCATCAGCCCCTGGCGGACGAAGCCGGTGCAGAATTCCGCGAAGGCGAGGGTGATGATGACCGGGTTCGTGAAGACCCGCGATACAAGGTGGTTCCAATCCACCGGCTTGTCGCGGTCGGCGTCATGCGATGTCGCGTCGCCGGTGTTGAAGTCGGCGAAGCCCGCCTGCGCGGGGGTGTCCTTCACGAGGAAGAAGTCGATCGCGGCCATCGTGGCGATCGCGGCGGCTGGGATCAGGAAGACCCAGTACCATGCCAGCGCCGCGAGGATCCAGCCCCCGACGGTCATCGCGAGGAAGTACCCGCTCGAGATCATGATACCGAAGATGCCGCCGAAGACCCCCCGCTCCCGCACGTGGAACCACGGCGCGTTGACCTTCACGACCGAGAGGGCGCCGAACGACTGGAAGTACTGGTTGACGGCGTAGAGGAGCGACATCCCGACGACGATCTTGGTCTGCCATCCGCTCAGGAACAGGAGGCCGATCGTCAGAGTGAGGGCGGCGGCGCCCGCGGCGCCGATCAGAATCGCCTTCTTGCCACCGATGCGGTCGGCGAGCGGGCCGTTGAACATCACGGCGACGGCGTAGGTCCAGAAGCCGGCCGTCGCGATCGTCCCGAACTCCCCCTTCGACAGATGGA
>JAPLCL010000256.1 GCA_026392265.1 Actinomycetota bacterium | reverse complement strand
AAGACGAAGAACGTGGCCACGTAGGGGCGGATGCCGCCGTGCACGGCGAAGCCGTTGCCCATGGCCGCCATGGCGAGCTCGCGCACGCCGAAGTGGAAGTTGCGGCCCTCGGGGGTGTCCGCCTGCTGAGCGGGTGCGTCCTTGATCCAGGTGTTGTTTGACGGCGCCAGGTCGGCGGAGCCGCCGATGAGCGTGGGCAGGTGCGTCGCCAGGGCGTTGATGGCCTTGCCCGAGGCAGACCGCGTCGCCACGGCGCCGTCCTCAGGCTTGAACACGGGCAGGTCGGCGTCCCAGCCGGCGGGCAGCTCGCGGCTCCAGGCGGCGTCCCAGGACGCGGCGCGAGCGGAGTCGGCCGCGCTCCACGCGGCGAAGCGTCCGCTCCAGGCCGCGTGCGCGGCGGCGCCGCGCTTCCCGGCGTCCTCGTAGAACGATCTCACGTCGGCGGCCACGAAGAAGGCCGGCTCGAGGGGCCAATCGCAAGCCTCTTTCGTGAGCTTGACCTCGTCGACGCCCAGCGGCGCGCCGTGCGCCCCCGAGGTGTCCTGCTTGTTCGGCGAGCCGCAGCCGATGTGCGTGCGCACGGCGATCAGCGACGGCTTGCCCGCCTCGGCCTTCGCCGCCGAGATCGCCGCGTCGATAGCGGCGACGTCGTTGCCATCGGCGACTTTCTGCACATGCCAGTGATAGGCCGCGAAGCGCGCACAGACGTCTTCGGTAAAGGCGAGGTCCGTGGCGCCGTCGATGGTGATGTGGTTGTCGTCGTACAGGACGACGAGCTTACCCAGCTTCTGGTGGCCGGCGAACGAGGCGGCCTCGCTGCTGATGCCCTCCATCATGTCGCCGTCGCCGGCGAGCACATACGTGAAGTGGTCCATGACGCTCGGGGCGTCGCCGTTGAAGGTCGCTGCGAGGAAACGCTCGGCGACGGCCATGCCCACAGCGTTGGCGAAGCCCTGGCCGAGGGGGCCGGTGGTCGTCTCGACGCCCGCGGTGTGCCCGTACTCGGGGTGACCGGGCGTCTTGCTGCCCCACTGGCGGAAAGCCTTCAGGTCATCGAGGGTCAGATCGTAGCCGGTGAGATGGAGCAGGGAGTAGAGCAGCATGCTTGCGTGGCCCGCCGAGAGCACGAAGCGGTCGCGATCGGGCCAGGCCGGGTCGGCCGGGTCGAAACGCAGGTGGCGCGTGAACAGCGTATGCGCCACGGCCGCCGCGCCCATGGGCATGCCTGGATGACCGGACTTGGCTTGTTGCACGCCGTCGACGGCCAGGAAACGGACGGTGTCGATGCAGCGCTCTTCGAGAGTCTGTGCGCTCGCCTCAGGGCTCACGTGCGTCCTTTCGTTCGGGCTGGAAGCCCGGCAGCCTCCGCCCTCCGGTGAAGACGGGAGGGCAGAGGCTGCAGACGGGCGAAGGATGTGCGTCGAGTCGCTTACTTGTTGCCGAAGTAGTCCCTCACGAACGTCACGAAGCGCGCGCTCTCCTCGGGCGTGCCCGGCGTGACGCGGAAGTAGCCGTCCTTGCCGTTGATGGGCTTGATCGTCTTCAGAAAGAGCTTCTGCATGTCCATGCCCGCCTGGACGATCTCGCCGGTCGTCTTGCCGGTCACCGAGGCGTCGACGAGCATGTAGTTGCCGTGAGGCGGATAGGGCTTGAGGCCGACCGCTTCCAGCTCCTTGACGAACGTGGCCATCCAGTCGTTGTTGTATTTGACCTTCTCCTTGACTTCCCCGGTGTCGAGGATGGTCTCGGCGGCGGCCATGGCCATGAGGCTCAGGTTCCAGGGCAGGTACATGAGGTTGAAGGCGTCGACGAGCTCCGGAGACGCGACCACGTAGCCGAAGCGGATGCCGGCCAGGCCGAAGGCCTTCGAGAAGGTGTGCGAGAGGAACACGTGCGGATACTTCTTGACGAGGTCGATCTTGGGTTGTTCGGGTTGATGATGAGGATGAGCTTGGTCTTGTCGGTGACGGCGTCGAGCATGCCCTGCACGTCGTACTGAAGGTCCTCTTCGCGCAGGTTCACCTGGATGGTCTTCGCGTTGCAGAGGCCGGCGCGCGAGGGGAACATCTCGAAGGTCGGGTTGGAGCAGAGGAACTCGTCACCCGGCGTAAGAAAGATGCGCATCATCGCGTCGATGGTCTCTGAAGACCCGTTGGCGAGGGCGATGTTCTCGGCGGCGACGCCATGGAGCTTGCCCAGCTTCTCACGCAGGCGGTAGGCGCGGTCCGGATAGCGGTTGCCCCTCTTGGCCATATCGGTGATCGCCTCGACGACCGCGTCCGACGGCGGTACGGGGTTCTCGTTCAGCATCATGCGGCCGCACTCGGGGTGCGCCCAGGCCTTGTCGAGGATGCCGGTGTTGTACTCGGGAGCCGTCCACACGTACGGGACGATCTTGTCTTTGATGCCTGCCATGCTCAGTGTCCTTTCATCGGTCTGCGGTCGTTGGCAAGGGGTTCAGTCGGCGCGGCAGTTGCCCTTGAGGCAGCTGTCGGCGAACGCGACCATCTCGTTGGTGGCCTTCGAGAAGGCCTCGTGAGTCCTGACCAGCGCCGGATGCGTGTTGTACTCGGCGCGGGTGTAGCCGTCCTCGTCGTAGGCGCGCTCGAAGTAGGGGATCCGCATGAGCTTGTCCATGACGTCCTTGGGCGGGTCAACGTCGATGCGGTTCTCCTGGAACTTGATGTCCTCAGGATGCGGGAAGTTGATGCACTCGTCGATGAGGGACGGCGGGCAGGTGACGACGATAGCGGCGCCGGCCTTCTCCTCGAGGTGCCAGATCCTCTGCTTGCCGTCGACCGTGGGGCCCAGGCGCAGCGAGCAGGAGAGCATCTTGCTGTGATAGTCGCCGTCCCTGACCAGGCGATAGGCCTTCTTGAAGATCGCCAGCTCGGCCATACGCACGTCGCCTTCAGTGATCTCGATGCCCTTCTCGGCGCCGGCCTCGCGCAGGCCGCCGAGGTCGCCGTACCGCGCCTCCATGTGGGTGATGACCGAGCGCCACTTCGAGAGGTCGACGCCGCTGGCCTTGGCCTTCTCCAGGCCCCGGTTCACGGATTTGGCGCAGTCCATGAGTTGCGGCAGGACGAAGGTGAGCGTGTTGTTGGTGGCGATGCCGCGGGAGGTGAGCTCTTCGATGACAGGGTAGCCCTGAGCGGTGCCGGGCACCTTGACCATCACGTTGGGGTTGACCGCGTGGATCTCGAGGGCCTGCGCCAGCATGGCGTCGCCGTCGAAGGCGCTGCGCGGGTCGACCTGACCGGAAAGGAAGCCCTCCTTGTACCCCGAGGCCTCGAAGAGGGGGAGGAACATGTCGGAGCCCTGCCTGACGACCTCCTTGTAGAGCAGCCAGAAGAGGCTTTCGGTGTCGAGGCCGGGGTTATCGGCGAGGACCTTCTGGGCGACCTTCTCCCAACGCGCCGGGTCGTCCTTGAAAGCGGCCAGCGACAGCGGCGGGTTGGTGGTGACGCCGCGGAACAGCTGGTTGATGGGATCGGCGGTGTCGTACATGCGCACGAACTGGCGCTTGAGGTTCTCCTGATCGCCGGCGTCTGCTTTGGCGAGCATCTTCGTGCACCAGTTGCCGAAGATGACCGGCGAGCTGTCCCACCAGATCTCCATTCCGGGACTTATGGCGACAAGGTCTTCCAAGAGATTGCGTTCTTGCATGTCTCCCCCTAGCTGATCGATGGCACTGACGTGGCGTTGCGGGCCAAGAGCTGAGCCGAGCAGGTAGACGAGCCTCGGCGGGCTGTGTTGATGGAGAAAAGCTCACACGCGAGCACTGAAACGAACAGTTTCGCTCCTTTGCTACCTGTTACGCATGTTAGTTCACGTTCTTCTACGTGTCTAGCGCTTGACCGTGGCAGTCCGCTCGGGGGAAGTCGCCAGCCTCGACGCGAACGCGCGCGCCGGGGTGCGCCGCCGTGCGCGCGACGAGGAGGGCGCGCCGTCCGGCAAGAGAAAAGGCGCGGCGGGCTTAGCCCTCCGCGCCCACGGTCTCAGCCGTGCAGCAGCGCGATCACTCGCGCCCGATACGTTTCGTCACCAAGTAAAAGGGCGGGCGGCGCTTTCGCGCCGCCCGCCCCTTCTCTGGGCGGCCGTCGTGCGGAAAGCTCCTCCGCACGACCGCCGGGTCACACCTCGTCGAACTGGGTGAGATCGTGCTCGATCTCGGCCAGCTCTGCAGCGGTACCCTGGACCTTCGGGCCCTTGAACCACTTGTGGGCCGAGACCGCCCACCAGATGCCGGCGAAGCCGATGACGACGAGCACCGCCACCGGCGTGTAGTTGAAGTTCGTCTTCGTTATCGGAGTGTACTGGGGCAGCAGGAAGACGATGCAGATGAACACGACCCAGACGACCGCGATCCAGCCGACGATCGCGCTCACCCCGGGATTCATCTTGTAGGGGCCGGGGACGAACGCCTTGGGGTTGATGCGGTGCAGGAACACGGGCGTGAGGTAGGCGATGTAGAGACCGATCACCGCGATCGAGACCACGGCGAAATAGGCGACGGGACTCCAGATGTACCAGAAGGACAGGACGAACGCGCCGATGGCGCCGAACCACGCCGAGTGGACGGGGATGCGGCGCTTGGGGTTCACGTGGTGCCAGTAGCTGGAAAACGGCATGGCGCCGTCACGCGAGAACGCGTAGATCATACGCGAGTTCGCCGTGATCGACGACATGCCGCAGAAGAACTGCGCGCCGATGACGATGAGGATGAGCAGCAGGCCGATGGTCCTGCCTGCCGAGGTCGTGAAGGCCACCGCCCACGGGGTCACACAAAGGCCGGCCAGGTCAGTCAGGGACGCGTACTCGGTCCCCGCGAAGCTGACGGGGAAGGTCTTCGGGAGCGCCCAGCTCACGCCGACGAGCAGGATGAAACCGGCGATCAGCGAGACCCAGATGGACCTGACGATGCCCTTCGCGGCCTGGATATTGGCGTTGATGGTCTCCTCCGACACGTGTGCCGACGCGTCGTAGCCCGTGAAGGTGTACTGCGCGTTAAGCAGGCCGAGGAGGACCACATAGAAGGGCGCCGCGAAACCGGACAGTCCCTTGAACGCGTTCCAGCCTTCGCTGCCGAAGACGAACGACATGGACTGGTGTGTGTTTGACTCTGGCGCCCAGTACAGGCAGATGACGATGACGGCCACGCCGATGAGGTGCCAGTAGACCGAGACGTCATTGAGCAACGCCACCAGGCGGATGCCGAAGGTGTTCAGCAGGCCCTGGAGGATGAGGATGACGGCCAGGATGCCGATGATCTGGGCGCGCCCCACCCAGAAGCTGTTGCCGGTGAGCTCGCCCAAGAACGCAGAGAGCGAATAGGCGCAGCCGAAGCTGATGCCGGCGGTGACGGCGACCTGACCCAGCAGGTTGAACCAGCCGGTGAACCACGCCCAGAAGGGGCCGCTCTTGCCGGGCGCGAGCTTGGCCGCCCAGTAGTACAGGCCGCCGGCCGTGGGATAGGCGGAGCAGATCTCGGCCATCGACAGGCCGGCGAAGATGACAACTATGCCGACGCCGAGCCAGCCCCAGACCATGACCGGCGGGCCGCCGTGCAGCAGACCGTACTGGTAGACGGTCAGGCAGCCCGACAGGATCGAGATGATCGTGAACGAGATGGCGAAGTTGGAGAAGCCGCTCATCTTCCTGTCGAGCTCCTGCGCGTAGCCGAGCTCGTGGAGCCTCTTGGTATCCTCGTCAATTTCCTGGACTGGTGGTGAAGCGGATCCCTGTTCTGCCACGGTAACCCCCCCTGTTCGACAACGCGTCCATTGGACACGGACCTTGACCGTCATTTAGTACGAGCGAGCCTCTGGTGTCAAGGGTTCTGTGCTCGCCGGCCCACCAAGAGCGGGGCGGGGGCGCACCGCGCCCCCGCCCCTCGTGACCTTACGCTTCTCTGCCGCGGTTGGCGCTTACTTGCCGAGCAGCGCGTCGATCTTCTTGACCCCGTCGCTGGCGTCCTCGGCGTAGGCGTCGGCGCCGATCTGGTCGGCCCAGCGCTGCGTGCAGGGGGCGCCGCCGACCACGGTCTTGTAGGCGAGGCCCTCGTCCTTGATCGTCTTGATGACCTTGCGCTGCTCTTCCATCGTCGTGGTCAGCAGGGCGCTCAT
>JAPLCL010000325.1 GCA_026392265.1 Actinomycetota bacterium | reverse complement strand
CGACGTGATGCGCGCCACTTCCGTATAGTGGCGGCCCCGGACCATCGCCTCGAAGAAGCGCGGCGCTTCCGGCACCCGCCATTCACATGTCTCCACCGTGCCGTTGGTCACGTTGACGACGATGTTGCCGTGACCCTCGACGCGGGTCAGATGGTCGACGCGGATGCGAGCGGTCGTGGTCATGACGTAGCCTCCAGATCAATGGCCGTGAACATAAGTGCCTTCTCGGCCGCCCGTTTCTGCGAGAACCCGGCCCGCTCGACGAGCACCTTCTCCAGAGCGGGCACATTCGGGTGATCGACGAATCCGCGGCAGGCCTCGCACGGGACGCCGTAGGCGGGGCACGGGGCCGTGCACCCGGCGCGGGCCACCATTCCCATGCAGTGATCACCCTCGTCGAAGCGACAGACCGTCTCCCGACGCTTGCACTCCACGCAGACGGGATAGTTCGGGATCACCGGTTCCTTGCCGTGCAGCAGGTGGAAGACGATCTGCAGCACTTCGTACTTGTTCACCGGGCAGCCGTAGGCCGAGTAGTCGACCTTGATGGCCGCCGAGATCGGCTGCGCCTTCTGCGAGTCCAGATGCGGCTGCTCGGCGTCCTCGCCGTACACGTACTGCCTGTAGTCGGTCTGATGGTTCTTCAAAGCGTTGATACCGCCTCCGGCTGAGCACTGACCGTAGGCGATGACGATGGCGGCGCGCTCACGGATGCTCTCGAGCCGCGCGCGGTCGGCCTCGCGCGAGAAGCTGCCCTCGACGAAGGCGATGTCGATCGGCTCCGTCGTCTTCTCCGACATGGCCTCGCGGAACTCGACGACGTCGACGTGGTTGATGAGCTCGAGGAACGCCGCGTCACCGTAGTTGGTGAACTCGATCTGGCAGCCCTCGCAGCAGGTGAAATCGAAGAATGCGACCTTCGGCTTGCTCATGTCAGAACGCCTCCTCGAGACCCTGGACGTCGGCAAACGAGAACACCGGGCCGTCGACACATACGTACTTGTCATTGATCTGGCAGTGGCCGCACTTGCCGACACCGCACTTCATGCGGCGCTCGAGGTCGGCAAAGACGTTCTCGCGGGGGATGCCGATCATGTCGAGCTCACGGATCACGAACCGATAGAAGATCGGCGGTCCGCAGATGACCGCGCGTGTCTCGGGCGTGAGCTCGACCTGGGGGAACAGCGTCGTGATGACGCCGACGTTGCCCGACCAGCTCGGATCGCCCTTGTCGACGGTCTCGCAGTACTCCACGTCGCGGGCCGTCCGCCACATGGTGAGATCGTCGGTGAACAGCTGCAATCCGGGCTCCCGCGCCCCGTAGAAGAGGACGAACCGCTTGAACTCGTCACGCCGGTCCAGGATGTACTGGATCAGGCTGCGCGTCGGGCACAGGCCGATGCCGCCCGCCACGATAAGCACATCCTGCCCGCGGAGCTTTGTGAGGTCGAAGCCGCGCCCCAGCGGGCCCCGCACGTAGACCGACTGGCCTTTCTCGAGCGCGGTGACCGCACCGGACACGCGGCCGACCGAGCGCACGACCAGGTCGAACGTGTTCTTGCGCGTCGGTGAACTGGCGATGCCGATGGGGATCTCGCCGTAGCCGAACAGCGAGAGCTCGACGATCTGGCCGGGCTCGTACTCGATCGGCTGCCCGTCGGTCATCTTCAGCGTGAAATGCGTCTCCGTCGGAGTCGCCTGCACGCTGCGCACGATGGTGGCCTCACGGGGCAGAAAGATGTTCTCGACTTCGGTCCAGTGGCACTGGTGATTCATCAGTCGCTCCTCACGAGGCCATGATCTGATTGATGATCCGCACCGGGTCGGCGATGTCGGCAGTGCAGCCCGCCGAGCAGCGGCCGCAGCCCACGCACGCCGGCCCGCCCAGCTTCTCGTTCAGGTACGTCGCCTTGCGCATCATGCGGTGACGGAAGCGTGTCGCCCGCTCCTCGCGGAAGTTCTCGCAGGCGCCTTCGCCCAGCGAGCACTTGGCGAAGTCCTCGGTCAGGCAGCCGTCCCAGTAGCGCGTGCGCTGCCCCGACGTCTGGTCGACGTTCCACGTGTCGTGCACGTCGAAGCAGTAGCAGGTCGGGCAGACCGTGTTGCACGTGCCGCAGGAGAAGCAGTCGGCGGCCATGGCCGTCCACATCGCCTCGTTCTTGAAGGCGGCGCGCACCTTGGCGGCGATGGCTTCGGTGCCGTGCTCCAGCTTCTCGGGGCACTGCTCGAGCACCGCGGCGTTCACCGCGGCCGCCTCCTTGAGCTGGGCGTCGGTGGCCGGCTGGAAAGCGCCGAACTTGAGCAACGCCCCGCCGCGCTCGGTCAGCGTCTCGAGCACGTAGCCGCCGGCGATCGCCGTGAGAAAGGCGTCGTGGCCCTTGGGCTGCACGTCCGCGCCCACCGAGGCGAAGAACGCCCTGCTCGAGACCGTCTGGATGTTGGCGGCGACGATCGTCGTGGTCTCGCGATGCGCCATGTAGTTGATGTCGTAGTTGCGCTCCGAGAAGAGCAGGTCGGTCTGGTCGATCGCCTTGACGTCGTAGAAATGGACGCCGAGGAGGACCTTCTCGGTCGGCTCCAGTGGGGCTCTGAATCCGGCTTCGTCAAACTGGAGCAGGTCCTGCGCCGGCGGGAAGAAGAGTTTCTTCGGCGGCAGGATGCTGACGTCGTAGTCGAGCCGTAGCTCTTCTGGCGTCTCCAGGCGCGCGAAGGCGAAGCGCGAGCGTTTGGCCACCGGTCCGTAGACCGGCCCCGCCTCGATAATGGCGGTCACAAACGCGGCAAAGTCGTCACTCCTGATGAATGAGGCAGTCATCGGACCTCGCTGAGTTGAGCACGTGCCTCTCTCTCGCACCGAGCGAGCGGCCGGACGCAACGGATTGGCCCGTTGCTGTGAGAACGTCGGGGATCGGCACACGAAGACGTACTCCATGCTGCCCCGGCGTCACGAGCGGCGGTGTGGGGTCGGTGGCCTACGTGATCTCCAGAGCGAGTACGCTCGCGGGGTCTAGGCATGCCAGGCTTCTCCTTTCGGCGCGCTGGTTCACTACGTACTCGGCAGGCTATCTGAATGCGAAAGCCGTCACAAATGTAACTTGAGCCGAAGCGTGCCGCACTGGGCCTCGAAGAGCGCGCTCGCTGGGGTGCTCCGCCCGGCCAGGGCGATCTGGTGCGCACCATCACCTGCTCGGGCGCATCAGTAAGTGCTGCCGTGTCTCGTCGATGCCGCGTCGCCAGCGCGTCGGCGATCTTGCCGATTCGGACGTCTTGTGCGTGACTGCGCACCTGCCAGACGTTGTATGGGCCCAGAACGCGAGGCCCCCGTCATCGCTGCGATCGAGCACCGACCTGCGTCGCGCGTGTCGCTCGCCAGTGCGGCCGCACGACTGCCGCCCTCCGTCGACCCACGACGGAGGAGATGCTCTGGTAGTAGGAGCCCCGCCGGCGTCAGATCCTTCCTGGCTCGCCGTCCCCCCGGTAGGCACGGGCGACTGCGATCATCTTCTTGACGTTCTCTCGCTTGGCCTCATCGAGGAAGGCGGAGAAGTCCATCATGAACCCGCCGCCCCTGCCGCAGACCTCTGCCAGCTTCACGCAGTAGGCCTCGACCTCGTCCACGGAGCCTGTGGCCAGCAGAGAGCTGGACACGTTGCCCTCGATGCACTGCGAGCCCGCCAGCACCTCCTTCGCAGCGAAGGCGTCGGTGGCGCTCTCGAGGTGGATGAGGCAGGTCCCCGCAGGGATCTCCTTGAAGTGGTGCAGCCGCGAGTCGTACTTGCCCTGCGTGAAGATCCACACCAGAAGACCCTCATCCACCAAGCCGAGGATGAGCTTCTTGAGCGTCGGCCAGTAGAGCTCCTCATACTGCTCCTCGGACATGAAGCCTTCGGCGCCCTTGTAGAGATAGAGCGTGACGATCGGCTGTCCAAGGGCCTTGGCTCCGTCGATGCCGTACTGGAGCTGCCAGGGAAGCAGACGTTCCATGAGAGCGATCATCTTCTCCGGCCTGGTGTACATGTCTACGATCGTGCCGCGCCAGCCGCGGTAGTAGTTGCTGATGATGTCGAACGGCGCGTGGGCCATGGGGCCCAGAAGGTGCGGCAGAGCCAGCCGGCCGCCCAGCTCCTGGTCGATACGCCCCAGGTAGTCGAACCACTCTTGCACGGCCTGTCCGGACGCCTGGAGCGCCTTCATGGCGTCGACCACGCCGGGGTTCTCGGCGGCAGCCAGGACCAGGTCGGGGAGGCCCTGGAAGAAGGCGACCATGTTGCGCAGCGGTGGCAGCTGCGCCAGCGGCTCGAGCTCCGGAGAAAGCCTGGGCAGGTACTTGCGCAGGATCCAGTCCGACGGGTCGTCGAGATACTCGTCGTACTCCTCGGCCTTCATGTACTCGGCCTCGACGAACTGGAACGACTTGTCGTCGGGCAAGTGGACGCCGGGCAGGCGCACGCGGTTCCAGCGCAGCGCCTCGAACATGCCCGCCGGAAAGATGAATTCGGGGCCGACGTAGGCGTCGAAGTCCGTGTCTTCGTATTGACGCACGTAGGCATCGAACACCTTGTCGAAGTCGGTCATCGCCTCCCTGAAGGTCACCGGACCGTAGTCGAAGGCGAACTTCTGGGTGGCGGCGGGAATGACCGGGATCTTGCCGGTGTCCTTCAGCCGGATGGTGTCGATGATGAGCTGGGCTCTGGCCCCGTACTTCTCCCTGGCCTCATCGTTCGCGAAGTGCAGGTGCGCCCCTCTGACCCAGTCGGCGATGAGACGGCCCCCAAGCTTCTCCTCTACGATGTGATCCATCAGGCGTCTCCGTCGGTCCACTCGGCGGCCAGCTTGACGGCGTGACCCACATTGTTTCCCCAGCCGTCAGCCCCCGTGTACGCGCGCACGCTCTCGTCCACGGGGGCACCGCCGACCATGATCTTGACCTTGTCGCGGAGGCCGGCGGCCGCGATGCCGTCCACGGTGCTCCTCATGGCGTCGAAGGCCAGCGTGAGGAGCCCGCTGAGTCCGACGATGTCGGCGTCGCGCTCCTTGATGGCCGCCACGAAGTCCTCGACCGGCACATCGATGCCGAGATCGTGCACGGCGTAGCCTTCGATGCCCAGCATGAGTGCGACGATGTCTTTGCCGATGTCGTGGATGTCGCCGTGCACGGTACCGATGACGATAGTGCCCCTGGAGCCCTCCGGCACCGCCCCGGCCCCGCCCGGCATCACTTCCTCCGAGATGCTCTTCATGATCTCGCCGCCCATGATGAGCTCGGGGAGGAAGGCCTCCCCTTCGGCAAAGCGCCGGCCGATCACCTCCATCGCCTTGCTGCTGTCCGCGATGATGGCCAATGGGTCCGTCCCGCTGTCGAGCATGCGTTTGGCGAGCGTCACAGCCTCGTCCATACGCATCCCCACGATCGCGTCGATCAAAGCTTCAGGCATACGTCCCCCTCGATTCGCCGGTGGCACCGATCCACTCTAGCAGACAACCGACATACCTGTCTAGACAGGTACAGAATCATGCTACACTCCAACCTCGACACATTGACGTTGAGCCCCAAGCTGGAGAGCGTGTGAGCAAGCTCAAGCCCATCGACCGTTCCTCGTTCGAGCCCCCCTATTCACAGGTGGCGCGCGGCATGCGCGAGCGCATCGTGGACGGGCAGTATCGAGCCGGCGACCGCCTGCCCTCCGAGGCGGAACTTTGTGCGCTGTACGATGTCAGCCGCATGACGGTCCGCCGGGCGGTGGCTCTCCTGGTGCAGGACGGCGTTGTGTTCACGGAGAACGGACGCGGGACCTTCGTCAGGGCCCCGGAACTCGGCGCCGCGACCTTCGACCTCGGCAGCCTGCGGCGCCTTGTCGACGACGCCGCCACGACGGTGAAGATCAGCGAGGCACGGATCGTGCCGCCCTCCCCACGGGTGCGCCGCAAACTCGCGGTCGACGCCGAGTCTCACGTGGTCGCCATCAGACGCGTCCTCAGCAGCGCCGGCGAACCGGTCTTCTACCACACTGAGTACCTCGTCTTTGACCCACGGCGTCCGCTTGTCGAAGCCGAATACGGCGTGACCGCGCTGCGCGATCTCCTTGCGAACGCCGGAAAGTCGGGCTTCAAGTACGGCCGCCTCCAACTGCATGCCTCCACGCTCACGGAGACAGAGGCTTCCTACCTCGGCGAAGAGCCGGGCATGTCGGCGTGGGTGATCGAGCATCTCTTCTTCGACTTCGAGGATCGGCCGGTGAGCTGGGGCCGGTTCATCGGCAGGTCTGACCGCCTCGACTTCTCGACCACGGTCGGCGTTCCGGACGTCGGCAAGGGGGCCGGCGAATGACTCCTTCGTCCGCCGCCGACCTGACAGGACTCATCGTGGGGATGGACCAGAGAGGCAGCCTCAGCGCCGTCCGCGAGCGGCTCGCCACCGGCGAAGACCCACGCAGACTACTGGAGGAGTGCCGCGCAGGGATGGAACAGGTCGGCAAGATGTTCGAGAGCGGCGAGTACTTCGTCTCTGCGCTCATCATGGCCGGGGAGATCTTCCGCCAGGCCGCAGACATGCTGCTTCCTCTGATGACCGTCACGGAGAGTCCACAGGATGCGCGTAAGGCGGTCATCGCGACCGTGAAGGGCGATATCCACGACATCGGCAAGAACATCGCTGTGACGCTGCTCGAGGCCCGAGGCTTCACCGTTGTGGACCTGGGCGTCGACGTCGAACCAGAGCGCGTCGCTCGCACGGTGGTCGCGGAACGCCCTGATGTGCTCGGACTCTCATGCCTCCTCACCTCGGGGTTTGAGGCCTTGCGCGAGACGATCACCTTGACGCGCGAGCACACCGCCGGCTGGGAGCAGCGCCTCCCGGTGGTGATCGGAGGCACGGCCATCGATCAGCGCATTGCGGACCACGCGGACGCGGACGGCTGGTGCACCGACGCAGCCGACGGCATCGCGGTGGTGCAGTCCCTGATGGAGTGATCCCGGCACCGAGTGCCGGCATGATGTTTCGCCTGGCGCATGAACGTCCAGCCGTGGGCCGCGCCTGGGTTCACTCCTCTCTGTCGCCGCGGGATGAGAGCCTCCGGCGCGGCGCCCGTGCGGTGACCACGGAGAAGCTGCGCCCCGGTCTTCGAAGGCGCCCACGAAGTCGTGCGCTGGGCTACTGCGTCGGTCTCCTTCCCTACGCGCTCAGACGGACCCACGGCGGTTCGAAGCCACGAGCGACGGGCAGCATCGGCTCGGCGCGCGCCGCCGATGGGCCGCGCTACCGTTTCAGGACGAGGCTCACGTTGTCGACGTAGGCGTCGTTGTACTGGCCGTCGACACGCGTCGACGTGATCACGATCGTGATGCCCGTGGTCTGGGCCGGGACGGCGACGGTCGCGGTGCGCGGAAGGAACTTCGTCAGCCCGCTCCGATCCGAAACGGTGACAGGGCCGATCTGCAGCGTCTTCAGGTCCACTCCGCCGCTGTCCAGGAAGTGGGCGACGACGGTGGCGTTGTCCTGCTGCCCCGCGTAGCCACCGAGGCGGGCGGAGAGCACAGCCTTTACGCGGCCGGCCTGCACCTGGCTGAGCCAGTTCGAGGGCA
>JAPLCL010000244.1 GCA_026392265.1 Actinomycetota bacterium | reverse complement strand
CGAGACGAGTCAATCGCTGGCCGCCGCGCTCCTCAACATCGACATGGCTCTGCGCGGCTTCGAGGGCTGCAGCCCTGAGGTCCAGGACCGCGTGGCAAACGCGCGCTCGCTGATCACGCACTGCCTCGCGCAGATCAAGCTGCTGGTGTACGATCTGCGGCCTTCAATGCTCGACGACTTCGGCCTTGCCCCGGCCCTGCGGTGGTACGTGAAGACACACCTCGACCTGTCGGGGCTCACGGTCGAGACCGATCTTGACGCCGCCGACCGCCGGCTTCCCGCCGAGGTGGAGACGGGGCTGTACAGGATCGCTCAGGAGTCGCTCTCCAACGTCGTGAAGCACTCCGGCGCGACGCGCGCGACAGTGCGCCTCGAGACAAGGCCCGGGTATGCCGTGGTGGCGGTGGAGGACAACGGCGTCGGCTTTGACCGTGAACACGCGGGGGCCGACGCCGAAGACCGCTACGGCGTGGGTATGCTGTCCATGCGGGAGAGAACGGCGGCCCTCGGGGGCACCTTTCGGGTCGAGTCCGCCGTGGGCCGCGGCACGCGCATCTATGTCGTGATCCCGCTCAAAGAAGGGACGGAACAGTGACAGACACGGCGGACCTCGAGAGCGAGGTCATCAAAGTCCTGCTCGTGGACGACCACAGGATCCTGCGGGAGGGCCTTCGCGCGTTGCTCTCGGAGCAGGCCGGCCTGGTCGTCGTGGGGGATGCGAGCGACGGGGAAGAGGCGGTCGCGCTGGTCGCCGAGTCGCACCCGGACGTGGTGGTCATGGACATGGTGATGCCGCGCATGAGCGGGCTCGAGGCGACCGCTCTCATACGCAAGCTGTACCCGCAGGTCCGGGTGCTCATCCTGAGCATGTACGACGACGACGAGTACGTGCAGCGCGTCATCCAGGCCGGAGCTTCGGGTTACGTGCTCAAGGGCGTGGCGGCGGACGATCTCGTGCGCGCCATCCGCGAGGTCCACCGCGGCTCCTCGTTTTTGCAGCCGACGATCGCCGCAAAGCTGATCGAGGACTACGTGCGCCGGGTGCGCGGCGACCCTCCGGCGGTCATAGAAGCCCCGCGGCGCGAAGTGCCGGCCGGCGACGAGGAGCCACTCACGCTGCGCGAGCGGGAGGTGCTCGCGCTGATCGCCAGCGGCAACACCAACCAGCGGATCGCCGACCTGCTCGAGCTGAGCAGAAAGACGGTCGAGAGCCACCGCACCAACATCATGAAGAAGCTCGCGGCCCACGACGTGACCGAGCTCGTCAGGTACGCCATTCGCACAGGTCTCATCCCCGTCGACTGAGACCGCATTCGTGCCTCCCTGCCGGGGTGCGGCGGCCGCGGTCCCACGCTGTACCGGGCCGCGGCGCGTATCGCGGGTTCGCCATCCTCAAGTCGTGGACGTTTTTGGTCGACTTTGCTACACTTTTCACAAGGTGGCGGCGACGACTCGCCGACGCGAGGGCCTGAGCCGGGCGTCCAAGTCCGACGGATCGAGTATCAGCCGGTCATTCGACGCGATGGAGAGGGGAATGACGAAGCCAGCGATCACCTCGGGCGCCAGGGACGGCAAGGCCGGGCAGCGCCGCGGATCCGACGGGCCCTGGCACATCACCGAGCCGGCGCTTGCGGGGGCAGTGTGAGCAGCGCGGGCATCGTGGTCTTCACGAGCCATGGGGTGCCGGCGCTGCGCGCCGCACTGCGCGGCATCCGCGAGACCGTGGCCGACCCCTGGGATCTCGCCGTGTATGCCAACGACTGCTCCGACCTGGTGGCCACGTATCTGGTACGTCAGTACCTGCGTGGCCGTATCAGCGCGATCCAGCTCGAGAGCGGAGACAGCGACGGCTTGCGTTTCGGCCTCGAGCGCGTCTTTCGCCTTGTGGACGGCGAGTATCTGGTCCGCGTCGACGACACGCTCGAGTACCAGCCCGGCTGGCTGGAGCGGTCCATCGCGGCCCTGGAGGCCGATCCCGACATCGGCTGCCTCTCGCTGGTCCAGCCGCCCTCTTACCACCGCGGCCGCGGGCGGCCGCGTACCGTGCACGTGGAGCCGCTGATCGTCGAGAGCCTCGACATGCGCTGTTACGTCACGCGGCGCGAGCTCGTGGCGCGTCACGAGTGCGAGCTCATGGGCGAGGAAGAGGGCGACGGCTGCCGCTTTGAGCAGTACTTGTACGCTCGCGGCAAGAAGCTGGCGTACCTGCCCGGCATCGTCACCGGGCTGGCGCTCTCCGAGGTGCCGAGCGCCCGGGACGCGTGTGCCCACGAGGCGGACCTGCCGGCGCACGAAGGCGCCGCCGGCGCCATGCAGCATCTTGAGCAGGCCTACGACCTCGGCGACGACGTGCTCCTCACCTGCATGGCCTGCGGCAGCAACGAGCTCGAGGTGCTGGCGGCTCGCATCAGGTTCTGCGAGCCGCACCAGGTGGCCATCGGTTTCTGGTACGAACTGCGCTGCCCCGAGTGCAACGAGGTGTACTACAAAGACGACTACCAGTTCAGCTGCCCGGGGTGACCGGAGGCAGTTGCCCGCCATGACCCCCTCGCAGCCAGACCCTGGCCGGCGTGCAGCTGCGCGGCTCAGCGTGCGCGGCGTGGTGCAGGGCGTCGGTTTCAGGCCCTTCGTGTACTCCCTGGCGCAGCGGCATGCGCTGACCGGCTGGGTGCGCAACACGTCCGCCGGCGTGGAGATCCTTGTGGAAGGCACGCCGGCCGCTGTCGACGCCTTCGTCCTTGCCCTGCCGCGCGAAGCGCCGCCGCGCTCCCACATCGCCGCCTACGAGCGGAGCGGCGTCGAGCTCGAGGGTTCCACGGCCTTTCTCATCCTCGGCAGCGCCATCGACCCGGACGCCTACCAGCTCGTTTCACCGGATATCGCGACCTGCGACGACTGCCGCGCCGAGCTCCTCGATCCCCGCGACCGGCGCTCCCGTTATCCCTTCACCAACTGCACCAACTGCGGCCCGCGGTTCACGATCATCGAGGACCTGCCCTACGACAGGGAGCGCACCACGATGCGGTGCTTCCCGCTGTGCCCGGCCTGCCGCGCGGAGTATGAAGACCCGACCGACCGGCGCTTTCACGCCGAGCCCAACGCCTGCCCCGTGTGCGGGCCGCGGGTGCGGCTGGTGCGGCGCGCGGAGGACGGGGGGGAGGCCGGGCCGGGCGGCGAAGTCGTGGAGCTTGCCGAAGGCAAGCCGGACGACCCCGCCGCCCCCATCCGCCTGGCCGCCGAGCTGCTGCGCCGCGGCGAGATCCTCGCCGTGAAGGGGCTCGGCGGCTTTCACCTGGCCTGTGACGCCACGGGCGGCGACGTGGTGCGCCGCCTCAAGGAGCGCAAGCGCCGCCCGCACAAGGCCCTGGCGGTCATGTTCGCCGACCTCGAGCAGCTGCGGGCCCACTGCAGGGTGAGCGCCGCGGAGGCGGAGCTGCTGACCTCACCGGGGCATCCCATCGTGCTGCTGCCGTGGCGCGAGATCGCCGCGGACGGCGCCGTGGGGCCCGAGATGGGCAGAGGATCAAGCGGAGCGGGGCCGCTGGCCGATGCAGCGCCGGGCGGCGACGCAGGGCCGGCCGCGGTCATCGATCCCGAGGTCGCGACCGGCCAGCGGTACCTGGGCGCGATGCTCCCCTACACGCCGCTGCACATCCTGCTGCTGAGAGAAGCCGGGCGGCCGCTGGTCATGACCAGCGGCAACCTCGCCGAGGAGCCCATCGTGAAGGGCTGGGAGGAGATCGCGCGGCTGGCGCCTATCGCCGACTCCTACCTTGTGCACGACCGCGAGATCGCCGTGCGCTACGACGATTCCGTCGCGCTCGTGCGCGGCGGGCGGCCGCGGCTGATCCGCCGCTCACGGGGCTACGCCCCGTTCCCGGTGGCCCTGCCGCGGCCGCTCCCGCAGACCCTGGCCTGTGGCGCCGAGCTCAAGAACACGTTCTGCCTCACGCGCGACGCCAACGCCTTTCTCAGCCAGCACATCGGCGACCTCGAGAACCTGGAGACGCTGGAGCACTACGAGACCAGTATCGCGGTGTACGAGAAGATGTTCCGCCTCGCGCCCGAGGTGATCGGCTACGACCTGCATCCCGAGTACTTGGCCACCAAGTTCGCCCTCGCGCTGCCGCAGCAGGACAAGATCGCCGTGCAGCATCATCACGCGCACATCGCCGCGCGACTCGTCGAGAGCGGCAGGGAAGAGGCCGTGATCGGGGTCAGTATGGACGGCCTGGGCTACGGCGACGACGGCCGTCTGTGGGGGGGCGAGGTACTCGTCTGCGATCTGCTCGGGTATCGCCGCGTGGCTCATCTTGAGGAGCTGCCGCTGCCGGGCGGCGCGGCCGCCATCGGGAAGCCGTGGCGCACCGCGCTCGGCTGGAGCTACGCGCTGCTCGGCGAGGAGGGGCTCGGGCGGGCGGCGCGGCTGCTGCGGAGCCGCGCCTTGGCCTCCGCGCCCGGCTTCGGCGACGAGGACTTCGCCGTCGTCCGTCAGCAGATCGACGCCGGCCTCAACGTACCGCTCACGACGAGCTGCGGACGGCTGTTCGACGCCGTCGCCGCGCTCGCCGGTGTGCGCCACGCGATCACCTACGAGGGTCAGGCGGCGATCGAGCTCGAGATGCGCTCCCCAGCGGGCGGCGAGCCGTATCCCTACGCTTTGGAGGGCGAGGTCGAAGAGGCCGCCTGCGCGCCGCGTCGGGGCGCCGGCGACTGGGTCGCGGCACAGGTGGCCGGGGGAGACATGCGCCCACGGCCGGCCGTCGTGCGCCTGGCGCCGCTGTTCGCCGCCGTGCTCGACGATCTCGAAGACGGCGCCGCGGCGGGCGTCGTCGGCGCGCGCCTTCACGCCACCGTCGCGGCCTTCGTACTCGACGTCTGCCGCCGGGTGCGCACCGCGACGGGCCTCACGGCGGTCGCCATGTCCGGTGGCGTCTTCCAGAACCGGTTGCTCGCCGACGAGTGCGAAGCCGCGCTCGATGCCGATGGCTTCGAAGTGCTCGCCGCGGGCCTCGTGCCGGTGAACGACGGCGGCGTGGCGCTGGGGCAGGCCGCGGTGGCGGGCTATACTGCCCTGAAACGCCGCGGCGCGCTCGACTAGCGCCGCCCGACCACAGGACCCGCGTATGTGCCTAGCTCTTCCCATGCGCATCACCGCCGTCGACGGCGCCTTGGCGACCATCGCCACCGCCGGCCTCGAGCAGCGCGCCAGCCTCATGCTCGTGCCCGACGCCAAGGTCGGCGACTACGTGCTCGTGCACGCCGGCTTCGCCATCAGCGTGCTCGACGAGGCCGCGGCCAACGAGACGCTGGATCTGCTCCGCGAGATCAGCGCCTTCGCGGCGGACGACGGCGTCGAGGCCGATGACGCAGGCTGACGAGCTGCGGCGCCTCGCGGCCGCTCTGCGGGCCGAGGCGCGCCCGGACCTCACGTTCATGGAAGTCTGCGGCACCCACACCATGGCCATCGCGCGCTACGGGCTACGCGAGCTCCTGCCCGACGGCATGCGCCTGGTCAGTGGCCCGGGCTGCCCGGTGTGCGTGACGGCGATCGCCGACCTCGACCGGGTGGTCGCACTCGCGCGCCTGCCCGGGGTGACCCTGGCGACGTTCGGCGATCTCATCCGCGTGCCGGCGTCGCGCACTACGCTGGCGGCGGAGCGTGCCGCCGGCGCCGACGTGCGCGTCGTGTATTCGGCGCGCGACGCCGTGCAGATCGCCGCCGCCGAGCCCGGCCGGCAGGTCGTGTTCGCCGGCATCGGCTTCGAGACCACGGCGCCGACCATCGCCGCGTCGCTGCTTGAGGCCCGCACACGCGGCCTTGCGAACTTCTCGGTGCTGAGCATGCACAAGACGATGCCGCTGCCGCTCAAGGCGCTGCTCGAGCTGGGCGAGACGCCCATCAGCGGTTTCCTGCTTCCCGGCCACGTGAGCGTCATCACCGGCACGGCGT
>JAPLCL010000006.1 GCA_026392265.1 Actinomycetota bacterium | reverse complement strand
GGCGCCGACCGGCCTCACCACCTATCTCACCGGCGACCCCGCGGTGTACGCCGACATCGAGCAGATCTCCGCTGAGGATCTGCGGACCGCGGAGATGTACACGTTGCCGATCGCCATCATCGTTCTGGTGCTGATCTTCGGCACCCTGGTGGCCGCCGCCCTGCCGGTGATCGGCGGCGGCATGGCCGTGACCGTCACGCTGGGCGCGTTCTGGGTGCTCGCCCAGTTCCTGGACATCTCGGTGTTCGCCATGAACGTGGCCACGTTGCTGGGGCTGGCCGTCGGCATCGACTACTCGCTGTTCATGGTGGGGCGCTTTCGCGAGGAGCTGGGCGCCGGCCACACCGTGGCCGAGGCCGTGGAGATCACCGTGGAGTACGCCGGCCGCTCCATCTTCTTTTCCGGGCTCACCGTCGTGGTCGGCCTCCTCGGCCTCGTGGTCATCCCCTTCATGTCGATGCGTTCGATGGGGCTGGGCGGCGCGCTGGTCGTGATCTTCTCCGTGCTCGCCGCCCTGACGCTGCTGCCGGCGCTGCTGGGCCTGCTGGGCTCGCGCGTGGATCGACTGCGCGTCCTGGGGCGCTCGGGCAAAGAAGGGGCCTTCTGGGGTCGCTGGTCGGACTGGGTCATGCGCCACCCTGTGCCGGTGCTTGTGGGCACCCTCCTCGTGGTGCTGGTCTTCGCCTGGCCGGTGCTGCACATCGAGAGGGAGATCCCCGGGGCGACCGCGCTTCCGCAACGCTCCGAGTCGCGTCAGGGCTACGACATCCTGCAGACGCGCTTCGACGTCGCGGCGCTGTCGCCGATCTACGTTCTGGCCACGTGGACCACAGGCGCGGGGGCGCTCGAGCCGGCGAACCTGCGGGCGCTGTTCGAGTATGGCAGGCGCCTCCAGACGCTGCCCGGGGTCGCCCGGGTGAGCAGCGTCGTGAACCTTCCGGGCATCGAGACACCGGAGGCGGCGGCCCGGTTCTGGCGGGCCGTGCAACGGCCCGCCGGCTCCGGGCCGCCGCCGAACGCCACCAGCCTTTCCGGCCTGCTCCAGGGTCTACTCGGCGCCCAGCAGCGCGAGGCGGCGCTACGCCTGCTCTCGTTGACCACGGCTCCCGGGACGGCGCTCTTCCAGGTCGTCCCCAAGGAGTCCCCGACCTCGGTGGAGGCGCAGAGTCTCGCGGTGAGCGTCTTTGAACTGCCTCCGCCCGAGGACATGACCGTCCTCGTCGGCGGCACCTCCATGAGCGTCTACGACTTCGTCCACATCCTCTACCAGCGCTTTCCCTGGATCATCTTCTTCGTGGTCTGCGTCACCGCCGCCGTGCTGTTGCTGCTCCTGCGAAGTGTGATACTGCCCATCAAAGCGGTGTTCATGAACGTCCTGTCGCTACTCGCGGGGTACGGGGCCGTGGTGTGGATCTTCCAGGACGGCCATCTGCAGTGGCTCTTCGATTTCAGGAGCAGCGGCGCCATCGACGCCGAGCTGCCGGTGATCCTCTTCTGCACCGTGTTCGGCGTCTCCATGGACTATGAAGTGTTCCTGCTCACCCGCATGCGCGAGGCGTGGGACCAGACGGGCGATAACCTCCAGGCCGTTCGCTTCGGGCTGTCTCGCACGGGACGCATCGTCACGAGCGCCGCGCTTATCATCGTCGTGGTCGGCGGGTCGTTCGCTTTCACCTCGATCCTGGTCACGAAAGCCATCGGCATCGGCCTTGCCGTGGCCGTGGCTCTCGACGCCACCGTCATCCGCATCCTCATGGTGCCCGCGTTCATGAGGTTGCTCGGCCGCTGGAACTGGTGGATCCCCGCCTGGCTCGACCGGCGTCTGCCGCGCATCGAGTAGCGTGGCCAGTCTCGGATACAGCCTGGCCGCCCTCGGCGAGCCCGAGTTCCGCAAGCTGTTCATCGGCCAGGCGACCTCCGTGGTCGGCTCCATGTTCCGCGTGGTCGCCCTGCCGTTCGCCGTGCTTGCCATCGGCGGCACGGCCACCGACATCGGTATCGTCGAGGCCGCGGGCCTCATCCCGCTCATAGTGCTCGTCCTGCTCGGCGGCGTGTGGGCGGACCGTCTTCCTCGGCGAACCGTGATGCTCGTCGCGGATGGGGGCCGCACGGTGCTGCAGCTGATCGCCGCCGCGCTGCTCGTCGCCGGGGTCGCCCACGTGTGGCAGCTCGCCGCTCTGCAGGTCGGGATGGGCGTGTGTGAGGCGTTCTTCGGCCCCGCCTACACCGGCCTGGTGCCGGAGGTCGTCAGCCCGCCGCGGCTGCAGCAGGCCAATGCCCTGCAAGGCCTGGTGTCCAGCGGCGCGATCACCCTCGGGGCGTTCCTGGCCGGCATGCTTGTGGCCGCCATCGGCCCGGGGTGGGCGATCGGCATCGACGGCCTCAGCTACCTGGCGAGCGCGTGGTTCCTGCTGCGGCTACGGCCGTCGGCGTTCCTCGGTCGGCCGGGTGGGAAGCCAGCCGTCGACGGCTTCGCCACGGCCGGCGGCCGCGCCTTCTTCCGCGATCTTGCCGACGGCTGGCGCGAGTTCACGAGCCACACCTGGATCTGGGTCATGGTGGCCGGCGCGGCCCTGTTCCTCTTCGCCATCGACGGACCCATCCAGGTGCTTGGCCCGATCGTCGCGCGCGACGTCTACGACGGCGCGCGCACCTGGGGCCTTACCTCGGCGGCGATGGGCCTCGGGCAGATCGCCGGTGGTCTGCTGAGCCTGCGCTGGCGGCCGCGCCGGCCCATGCACGTGATCGCCGCCGGCATGAGCCTGACCGCGCTCCCCGAGGCTCTCCTGGCGCTGGAGGCGCCGGTGTGGATGCTGTACGGCGCGATGGCGATCATCGGGGTGGAGTGGGGGCTCTACGACCCGTTCTGGCTGACGTGCATGCAACGCGAAGTCGCCCCGAGCATGATCTCGCGGGTCTCCTCCTACGACTATCTGGGAGTCCTGGCGTTCTACCCGGCGGGGCTGGCGCTGGCCGGGCCGCTGGCGGACGCCTTCGGCCGCTCGACGGTGCTGTGGGTGAGCGCCGGGGTCGCGATCGTCGTCAGCGTGTTCCAGCTGGCGTGGCGCGACGTGCGGGCACCGCATGCGATGGGGGCGGCGGGCGGACCTGCGGCGTAGCCTTCAGCAGGGCCTGCGGCAGGGCCTGTGGCAGAGCGACCCCGAGGCTCTACGGTGTGCGGCTGGTGGGCGAGGCATAGTCGCTGAGGGTCGCGGCCGTTGATGGTATATCCAACGGTACCGTTGGAAGTACAGGCAACGGCCCCGTTGGTTGAAGACGGCGAGACCGACACTGCCCCCCCCGGAGAGGGCACGCGTTGTGTTGTGGCCAGCGCGCGGACGTTGGGCGGGCGGACGTTGGGCGGGCGCGCGGAGGTGGAGCGGGCGGGCGGACGTTGGGCGGGCGCGCGGACGTGGGCCGGCCGGTCCGGGCGACACGGCCTCAGAGCGCCTCGCCGGTGGCCTCCCACTCGGCGTAGAGGCCGGCGTAGCGGCCGCCGGCCGCCACGAGCTCTTCGTGGGTGCCGCGCTCGACGACGCGGCCGTCGTCGATCACGAGGATCTCGTCGGCGTAGCGCACGGTGCTCAGGCGGTGCGCCACGATCACGCTGGTGCGCCCGCTGAACAGCACTTCCATGGCGCGCTCGATGCGGCGCTCACTCTCGGCGTCGACGCTGCTCGTGGCCTCGTCGAGGATGAGGATGCGGGGGTCGGCGAGCAGCGCCCGCGCGAAGCTGATCAGTTGGCGTTGCCCCGTGCTCAGCGCCGACCCGCCCTCCTGGACCTCGGTGTCGTAGCCTTCGGGCAGCGATTCGACGAAATCGTGCACGCCGACGATGCGCGCCACGCGCTTGACCTCGTCGGCGTCCGCGGCGGGGCGCGCGAAGCGGATGTTGTCGAGCACCGAGCCGCTGAACAGAAAAGCTTCTTGCGGCACGACGGCGAGCTGCTCGCGCAGCGAGCTCGCCGTGACCTGCCGCAGGTCGTGCCCGTCGATGAGCACCGCCCCCGCGGTGGGGTCGTAGAAGCGCGCCAGTAGCTTGATGACCGTCGATTTGCCGGCGCCGGTGGCGCCGACGAGCGCGACGGTCTTGCCGGCCGAAATCCTGAGATCCACGTCGTGCAGCACCGGCTTCTCGGGGTCGTAGCCGAAGGTCACGCCGCGCAGCTCGACCTCGCCGTGCACGTCCGGGAGGT
>JAPLCL010000339.1 GCA_026392265.1 Actinomycetota bacterium | reverse complement strand
CTCGCCGCCGGCAACGTGATGATCCTGAAGCCGGCCACCGTGAGCCCGTTGACCAATCTCGAGCTGGCGCGGATCTTCGAGGAAGTCGGCCTCCCCAACGGCGTCTTCCAGGTGATCACCGGGACCGGCGGCGAGATCGGTGACTACCTTGCCGCCTCGCCGCTCGTCGACATGGTGGCGTTCACAGGCTCGGTCGAGGTCGGCAAGCACATCATGCGCAAGGGCGCCGACAACGTGAAGAAGGTCGGTCTCGAGCTCGGCGGCAAGAGCCCCAACATCGTCTTTGCCGACGCCGACTTCGAAGCCGCCATCGACGGCGCGCTCGTCGGCATCTTCGCCGGCGCCGGCGAGGTCTGCTCGGCCGGCTCGCGCTTGATCGTCGAGCGCTCGATCTACGACCGCTTCGTCGGCGAGCTCGTGAGCCGGGCCATGGCGATCAAGGTCGGCCCGGCCCTCGACGAGGACAGCGAGATGGGCCCGCTGGTCAACGAACAGCAGCTCGCGACCGTCGCGAAGTACGTGCAGATCGGTCGCGATGAAGGCGCGACGCTCGCCACCGGCGGGCATCGCCTGGAGGGTCGCGGCTACTACTACGAGCCCACGATCTTCGTGGACGTGGACAACAGGATGCGCATCGCCCAGGAGGAGATCTTCGGGCCGGTGCTGGTCGTGATCCCGTTCGACGGCGAGCAGGAGGCCGTGGCGATCGCCAACGACACCATCTACGGTCTGGCAGGCGCGGTATGGACCAAGGACGTGACCAGGGCCATGCGCGTGGTCAAGGCTCTGCGCGCGGGCGTCACCTGGGTCAACACCTATCACCCGACGTACAGCGAGGCACCGTGGGGCGGCTACAAGCAGAGCGGCGTGGGGCGTGAGCTCGGCACCTACGGCCTCGACGAGTACACCGAGGTCAAGCAGATCAACATCGACCTCACGGGCGTGCCGATGGGCGTGTACCAGCGCGGCAAGGACAAGAACGTCGCCGGCAATCGCCGGGTGGTTCCGCTCAGCGACCGGCGCCCTTTCCGTGGGGAGGACAGCAAGACCGACGAGTCCTGGGTGCAGTTCTGCGAGAACTGCAAGCCCGGCCTCTGAGCGCGTGACGGGCGCGGCGGCTCTTCCGGCCGCCGCGCCCGTGCCCCAGCCGCGCGCCGCGGCCGTTCGGGCGTGCCCCCCGACGGGTATGGAGCCATCACGAGAAAGGCCGCGCCGCAGGGAGCGCATCCATGGGAGCCGGGAGGTACGCACGATGAAACCGAACGTCGAGGTCCGGGTCAGCGACCTCATCCAACCGGGCCTTTCGATTCGCGGGCCGTACGGCAGCGGCGAGCCGATGGTGCTCCGCGCGCCGTGGGACGGCGCCGAGTTAACGAGGATCCCGACGGCCACGCTCGAGGACATCGACGTCGTGCTGGACCGCGCTCGCGCGGCGGCGGAGTGGTACCGCTGGTTCCCGGCCTGGAAGCGCGCGGCGATCCTCGAGCGCACCTCGCACCTCATCGAGGATAACGTGGAACAGGTCGCGCGGATCATCGCCGCCGAGGGCGGCAAGCCGCTCAAGGACGCGCGCGGCGAGGCCAAGCGCGGCGCCAGCACCTTCCGCTGGGCGAGCGAGGAGGCCAAGCGCACGGCCGGCGAGATCATCGAGATGGACGCCGACCCCAGCGGCGAGAATCGCTTCGGCTGGACGATCCGTGAGCCGCGCGGCGTGATCGCCGCCATCTCGCCGTTCAACTTTCCGCTCAACCTCGTGGCCCACAAGGTGGCGCCGGCGCTGGCCGGCGGCAACGCCGTCGTGCTCAAGCCGGCCTCCAACACTCCGCTCACCGCGCTGCGCCTGGCTGAGTTCCTCACCGAGGCCGGCCTGCCCGACGGCGTCCTCCAGGTCGTGGTCGGCTCCGGCGCCACGATCGGCAACAAGCTCGTCATGGACGAGCGCACCAACATGGTGAGCTTCACCGGCAGTCCGCCGGTGGGCCGCCAGATCGCCAGGGACGCCGGCATGAAGATGGTGACGCTCGAGCTGGGTAACAACTCGGCGACCATCGTCGAGAACGACGCCAACCTCGACCTGGCCGTGCAGCGCATCGTGGCCGGCGGGTTCGCCAACTCCGGCCAGATCTGTATCTCGGTGCAACGCGTCGTGGTGCACGCGGCGGTCTACGACGAGTTCCTCGCCATGCTCGTGCCACAGGTCGCGGCGCTCAAGGTCGGCGATCCGCTCGACGAGACCACCGACGTGGCGACGCTCATCAACGACGGCGAGGTCGCGCGCGTCAGGGCTTGGATCGAGGAGGCGCTCGAGCAGGGCGCCACGTTGGCGACCGGCGGCGTGCGCGACGACGGCCGCCTGCTGCCGACCGTGCTCACTGACGTCACCCGCGAAATGAAAGTGTGCGCCAACGAGGTGTTCGGCCCCGTCCT
>JAPLCL010000175.1 GCA_026392265.1 Actinomycetota bacterium | reverse complement strand
CCGCAGTTCGGCCAGGCCGGCCACGGCCCGCAGGTCCTGCTTCGACAACCCGTCGAAGAGGGCAGCCTTGGCTAGCACTCGAGACAGCCAGTCCTGTGGCAGCGAGCGCGTTTGGCCAAGGCCGTTCCATTTCGTCCCAGACCATGGGTCGATCCTTGTCATACCTGCCCCCCTTCGTGGGCCGCGGACGTTCGTCTTGGCCCGTCGGCTGTTTCCTTCACGTGTCTGCTGAGTACAGGTGCCAGCTGCCCGGCATACCCTTGAGCTCGTGCTCGCCGCGGTCGGCGAAGATCAGGCCCGAGCCGGCAACGAGGTCCTTGACGGTCGAAGAGACGAGTACCTCGGAGGGCGCGGCGAGGGCGCCGACGCGGGCGCCGATGTGTACGGCGATACCTCCCACGTCGGCGCCCAGCAGTTCGATCTCGCCGGTGTGGCAGCCGGCCCGCACCTCAAGGCCCAGGGGCTTGACCGCTTCGCAGATCACCTGGGCGCACTTGACCGCCCGGGCCGGCCCGTCGAAGGTCGCGAGGAAGCCGTCGCCCATGGTCTTGACCTCGATGCCGCGGTAGCGGGCGAGGAGCGCCCGCACCGTCTTGTGATGGCGCTCAAGGAACTCCTGCCATCGCGCGTCACCGAGCTCGGCTGCGCGCGCGGTGGAGCCGACGATGTCGGTGAAGAGCACGGTCGCCAGCATGCGGTCGAGCTGCGCCTCCTCGTTCGCCACGCTGGCCAGGTAGCGCTCAAGAGCGGAGGCGTATTGCTCATGATCGTCCAGCCAGACGACCAGGTCTCGCGCATCGACATCAACGCGGCGGGCCCCGGGGATGGTCTCCAGGTAGGACCCCATGATCTCGAGATCCTCCTCGGACTGAGTCCTCTTGAAGAAGATCGCCGTCGGTACGTGGATCGTCGGGAGGACGGGACGGAGGTCGGTCTCGAACCACATCCGCATGAACGTTTCATAGCTGGCTGGCGTGGCAGCGAAGCGCGCCAGCTTCGCATTCCATCTGAGGAACTCAAGGTCGTCGTAGGGCGCGTCGTCGGGACGCTCTCCGTAGCCTTGGCGCACGAAGTCGACGATGCGGTCCTCGAGGCCCCACGTGGAGGAGAGGGCGCTGACGGACTTCTCGAACTCCGCCGCCGTCTCCCCGTGTGGGTGGTCTGACTCGCGCCGGAAGTGGATCCACCCGTCGATGAGGAGGCAGAGCGTGCGTTCCGGGTACGTGGCCGCGAAGAACGCCGCGAGCCCGGGTCCAGGAGACCCCCAGCCAAGCAGCGCGGCCCTGGCGACGCCGGCGGCGTCCATCACGGCGCGCACATCGTCGAGCAGGACGCCGAGGTCGGGGGTCCCGTTCACGCGGTCTGACATGCCGATGCCGCGCTTATCGAAGAGGAGCACGCGGAGGTTGCGGGAAAGGCGGCGGATGAAGCGCGCGTAGCGGGGCTGTTCCCAGTAGACCTCAAGGTGGGAGACCCAGCCATGGATGACCACGAGGGTGATCGGGCCCTCGCCGATGTCCTGATAAGCGATGCAGGCGCCGTCGATCGTCCTGGCCCAGCGGGTCCGGGGAACGTCCGTCATTGTACACACCGCGGTACTGCGGGCTCCATGGTCAGGTGCTGCGCCGGACGCGGCCTTGACCGGATGCATACGCGGCCACTACTGTCTGGCGCATCGCAAGACCTGCCGGGCCGTCGTGGGACCGGCCGGGGCGACGAAGGCGATCAGGGGGACAGCATGAGTACTGGAAGAAGCATCGCCGTCTATCGGCGGCCGGTCATCGCCGCGGCGACGTGCTTGCTGCTGCTTGCCCTGGCATCGGCGTGGAGTCCCGGAGCCGCCAGAAGCAGCGCATCTCCGTCGCCGAGCGGCAAGGTGACGCTGCGCCTCGGCTGGAACGAGGGCCCGCTCAACCTCAACCCCTTCATCGGGTACAGCGCGTCCTACGAGATCTGGCTGCTGAACTACGACGTGCTGGTCGGCATCGGCAGCGACGGGCTGCCGTCCAAAGAGACAGGTCTCGCGCAGAGCTGGGAGACGTCCGCCGACGGCAAGACGTGGACCTTCCATCTCTACCCGGGGGTAGAGTGGCAGGACGGCGAACCGCTCACCGCCGGCGACGTCGCCTTCACGTTCAACTACATCATCAAGAACGAGATGAGCAACGCCGTGTACCTGCGCGGCGTCAAGGAGGCCGTGGCCGTCGATGACACCACGCTCAAGGTGATCTGCTCGCGGCCCAAGGCGAACATGCTCCTCACGCAGGTGTACATCTACGTGCTGCCCGAGCACCTCTGGAGCAAGATCGACCCCAAGGCGGCGGCCAACACCTTCCGCAACTCGCCGCCCATCGTCGGCTCCGGGCCGTTCCAGACGGTCGAGTTCAAGAAGGACCAGTACGTGAAGATGGTCAGGAACCCGTCGTACTGGGGCCCCAAACCGGCCGTCGACGAGATCATCTTCCAGTACTACACGAACTCCGACACGATGGTGCAGGACCTCAAGAGCGGCGCCATCGACGGGGCGCAGGTGATCCCGCCGGCGCAGTTCAAGTCCCTCGAGAGCGACCCTGCCATCAAGGCGATCCCGTACCCCCTGTACAACTGGGAGTACATCGACGTCAACTGCTACGACAGTCCGGACTCACTGGGGAATCCGGTGCTCAAGGACAAGCGTTTCCGCGTCGCGCTCGCGTGGGCCATCAACCGGCAGAAGTGCGCCGATCTGGGCTGGGGAGGCGAAGCCGACCCGGGGTACGGGATCTACCCCAAGCAGGGCTGGCCGGCGAGCTTCGACCCCTACTACCAGCCCGCGCCTGAGGACACGATCGGGTTCGACCTTCAGAAGGCCGGGCAGCTCATGGACGCGGCCGGCTACCTCGACACGAACAGCGACGGGGTCCGCGACTATAAGGGCAAGCCGATCAAGCTGCGCCTGTGGACGAGGGACATCTCGCCCGAGAGCCAGATCCAGGGCAAGCTCATCGCCGGCTGGCTGCGCCAGATCGGCCTGCAGATCGAGCTCACCGTGGTCGACGAAGGCGCTCTCGGCGACAGCATCTGGAACTACAAGGGCAACACCTACGCGCCGGACTACGACCTCGCCCTCTGGGACTTCATGGGCTACATCGACCCCGGGGATTCCGCCGCCTGCTTCACCACAGACCAGATCGAGAACTACAACGAGATGAACTGGTCCAACGCCGAGTACGACCGGCTCAACACCCAGCAGTACGAGGCCATGGACCCGGCGAAGCGGATCGAGATCCTCAAACAGATGCAGGCGATCATGTATGCGGAGCAGCCGATGATCGTCCTCGACTACCCGGCCATCCTGCAGGCCGTGAATACCGCGAACTGGGACGGCTGGGCACCCTACGTGGGCGGGAGCGTCTGGGACAACATGATCAGCCGCAAGAGTTACATCGATGTGAAGCCGAAAGTGGCCGCCGCCGCGACGGACCAGGGCTCGTCGCCGGCCACCGTCTGGATCGTCGCGGCCGTCGTCGCGGCGATCGTCGTCGGCATCGCCGTCTGGCTCATCAGACGGGGCCGGGGCCGCGCGCTCGAAGAGTGAGCGGCTCGCGGTATGGCGGGCCCCTGCCCGAGCTCGGCAGCGCCGCTCGTCTCCCGGCGGCGCGATCGGACGGCGGTAGTATCGTTGCCCACAGGCGTGAACCGGCATCCCGACGGCGAGGTGGACGATGGCAGCGTTCAAGAACCTGATCGGCGGCGAGTGGGTCGACGCATCCGACCTCGCCACCTTTGAGACGCTGGACCCGGCGCACGCCGGCGAGGTACTGGGGACCTTCCCGAGCGCGACCGCAGCTGACGCGGCGCAGGCAGTCGCAGCGGCAGCGGAGGCGTTCCCGGCCTGGGCGGCCACGCCGGCGCCGGCGCGCGGCGCGATCCTGTTCCGTGCCGCCGAGCTGCTCGACGAGCGCTTCGACGATATCGCCACCTCGCTCACCCGGGAGGAGGGCAAGACGCTCGCCGAGGCTCGCGGCGAGGTCACGCGGGCCCGCGACATCCTGCGCTACTTCGGCGGCGAGGGCTGGCGGGTCGGCGGTGATGTACTGCCGCCCAACACGCCGAACTCCATGCTCTTCAGCCGCCGCGAGCCGCTCGGCGTGGTCGCGGCGATCACGCCGTGGAACTTCCCGATCGCCATCCCGGCGTGGAAGATCGCGCCGGCGCTCGTGTACGGCAACGCGGTCGTCTTCAAGCCGGCATCGGCGACGCCGCTCACGGCGCTGCGGCTGGTCGAGTGCCTGGTGGACGCCGGCCTGCCGGCCGGCGTCCTCAACTTGGTGACCGGCTCCGGCGGCACGGTCGGCGGCGCGCTCGCCGGCGATCCAGTCGTGCGTGGACTCACGTTCACGGGGTCGCACGCTATCGGCGCCGGGATCTACGCGCGCGCCGCCGAGCACTTCACGCGCGTGCAGCTCGAGATGGGCGGCAAAAACCCGACCATCGTCCTCGACGACGCCGATCTCGACCTCGCCGTGCGGCTGGCGGTCATGGGCGGCTTCGGCCTTACCGGCCAGAGCTGCACGGCCACCAGTCGGGTGATCGTCGAGGACGGCATCGCCGACCGCTTCGCCGCGGCCCTGGCGGAGGCCGCCGCGGCTCTCAGGGTCGGCGACGGCCTCGCCGAGGGCGTGCAGATGGGACCGGCCGTGAGCGCCGACCAGCTGGCCACCGACCTCGAGTACGTGCGCATCGCCAAGGACGAGGGCGCCGAGCTGCTGACCGGCGGCGGCCCCGCCGGCGAGGGCGGCCACTTCGTGCAGCCGACGATCTTCGACGGCGTCGACGTGCACAGTCGCCTCGCTCAGGAGGAGGTCTTCGGCCCCGTCGTGGGCATCATCCGGGCGCGGGACCTCGACGATGCCCTCTTCAAGGCAAACGCCGTGGGGTACGGCCTTGCCGCCGGCGTGGTCACCAACGACCTGCGCCGGGCCCTGACCTTCGTCGACCGCATCGAGGCCGGCGTGGTCAAGGTCAACGAACCGACCACCGGCCTGGCCCTCCAGGCGCCCTTCGGCGGTTTCAAGCAGAGCAGCGCCAACACGTTCAAGGAGCAGGGGCCGGCGGCGCTCGAGTTCTTCACACGCACGAAGACCGTATACGTGACGTATTGACGAAATGGGTACAACCACGGCATGGATGCGCAGGCCGACACTGCCACGTACCGGCTCGTGGTCACGGGCCCCGAGCGCGACCGTCTCTACGACCGTTTCTGTCAGCTCTTCTGGGGGCGAGACGGAGTCGAGGTCCTCAAGGATCGCCGTGTGTCGGAGCGACGGCGGGACCGCTCGCGGACGGCCTTCGAGCGCCGCTCCCGTGAGCGCCGCCGCACCGCGCCCGACTGGGTAGTACCTCCGTCGTGAAGGTGCGGCCTCTCGAGGCCGTGGCGTTTGGCCTGCCCCGCCTCGCGGCGCGGTTCTCGGCGCACACACCGTTCGCATATACTCAGCGAACGTACGTCCCGGAAACTCGTCGTGGAGGTTGCTGAAATGCTGTTGATGGGCGAATCGATCAACGGGACGCGCAAGCAGGTCGCCGAGGCGATCCAGGCGCGTGACGCGGAGTTCATCAAGACGCTTGCCACCGACCAGGTCGCGGCCGGCGCCGGTCTGCTCGACGTCAACGGCGGCGTCGCCGGCGGCGACGAGGTCGCCGATATCAGCTGGCTCATCGAGACCGTGATGAGCGTCACCGATATGCAGCTCATGGTCGACTCCGCCAGCCCGGTGGCCCTCGACGCGGGTGTGCGCGCCATCATCGCCGCCGGTGGTAAGGTCCCGTTCATCAACTCGATCAGCGGTGAGCAATCGCGCATCGACGCCGTGCTGCCGCTCGTCGAGAAGTACAAGTGCCCGGTCATCGGCCTGTGCCTGAGCGACGAAGGCATCCCGCCGACCGCCGAGGACCGCTTCGCCGTCGCCAAGCAGCTGTACGACCTCTGCACCGGCGCCGGGCTGCCCGGCGAAGATCTCTGGATCGACCCGCTGGTCATGGCCGTCTCGGCCGACTCCACGGCCGCCCAGGTCACGATGGATGCCCTCAAGCTGGTCAAGGAGCGCCTGCCCGTGCGCACCACCGGCGGGCTCAGCAACGTGAGCTTCGGCCTGCCCAACCGCGCCCTGCTCAACCGCACCTTCGTGGCGATGTGCGCCGGCCTCGGCATCGATGGCGCCGTGCTCGACGTGCGCAACAAGGCCATGATGGCCAACATCAAGGCCATCGAGGCGCTGCGCGGCGAGGACAACTTCTGCGGCGGCTACCTCAAGGCGCACCGCGCCGGTATCCTGGAGTAGCTCGATGAGCGGGCCGGAGCGCTGCCGACTGCGCGACCTCGGCGTCGGCGTCGGCGTGCTGCCCACCGGTCCGCTGAACGCGATCACCGACGTGCCGGGAGTGCGCGTCGGCCACTGCACCGTCTCGTGGGGCGGGCCCGAGTTGCCATACGGCAGCGGGCCCGCCCGCACGGGCGTCACCGCGATCTTCCCGCACGGCGACGACATCTGGCACGAGCGTGTCGTCGCCGGCGCCTTCGTCGCCAACGGCGTCGGCGAGGTCATCGGCATCAGCGCCATCCGCGAGTGGGGGCTCATCGAGACGCCTATGCTGCTCTCCAACTCGCAGAGCGCCGGCGCCGCGTACGACGCCACGACGCGCTGGATGATGGAGCGCGACCCACGGGTCGGTATCGACGACGCCTTGATGCCGGTCGTGGGCGAGTGCGACGACGGCTTCCTTAACGACCTGCGCGGCATGCACGTCAAGGAGGAGCATGTGCGCGAAGCCTTGGAGTGCGCGACCGCCGGCCCCGTGGCCGAAGGCTGCGTCGGGGCCGGCACCGGCATGACCTGCTTCGAGTTCAAGTCGGGGATCGGCACGTCCTCCCGCGTGGTCACGGCGCACGGCCTGCCATTTACCGTGGGCGTGCTGGCGCTCACCAACTTCGGCGTCCGGCACCGCTTCATGGTCGACGGCGTGCCCGTCGGCCGCGAGATCGCCGATCTCATGCCGCTCGACAACCGCGATGGATCCTGCATCGTGGTGCTCGCCACCGACGCGCCGCTCAGCGCTCGCCAGTGCGAGCGCCTGGCCAAGCGCTGCGCTCTCGGCCTGGCCGTGACCGGCTCCTACGCCTCCGATGGCAGCGGCGAGATCATGGTCGCGTTCTCCACGGCGCACCGCGTCCCGCGCGAGAACGCGGAGCTCCTCCGGCTCACGTCGGTGGCCAACGACCAGATGGACGAGCTCTTCGAAGCGACCGTCGACGCGACCGCGGAGAGCGTCGTGAACTCGATGTGCGCGGCCCGCACCACCGTCGGCCGGAACGCGCACGTCGCGCACGCTCTGCCGCTCGACCGCCTCGTCACCATCATGCGCAAGTACGGGCGCGAGGCGCGCTCGCCGGACTGGGCATAGGCCCCGTCTCTTGCCGCGCCGCTCTTCTGGTGGCTAGTATGGGGCGAGCGTCGGCGGCCGCGACTGCCGCGGCCTCGTCGATCCGGAGGTGCGTCGGTGAGCAAGCTGCAGCAGACGTGAGCGATCCGCTCCTCGCGGCGCTCTGGTTCATCGACGAACCGTCGCGCGTCGTGCGTCCAAAGGTCGTGGCTCACGTCTCGGGCCGCGCGTTCGACAGTCACATCACCACCACGTGGGCATGGCAATCGCGGATGTGAGAAGGAGGTAAGGGCCCGCAGCCCCCAGGGGCTGGGCATCCGGCGGGCCCGGAGCGCAGTGGACAAACGACGATACTTCGTGAGGAAGATCCTGAACGCCGTGCTCACCATCATCTTGGTGGCGTCGTTCAACTTCGCCTTGTTCCGCATCCTCCCCGGTGACCCTGCGCGCCTGCTGCTGCCGAAAGGCAAGCAGCCGCCCGAGGCCGTCGAGAAGCAGCGCAAGACCTTCAACCTCGACAAGCCCATGTGGCAGCAGTTCGGCCTCTATTGGGGCGACACGCTGCGCGGACGCTTCGGCATGTCCTTCTCGGAGAAGCGTCCCGTCACCGAAGTGGTCGCCGAGCGCATCTGGCCCACCGTCCTGCTCGTGGGAGTGGGCACCATCTTCGCTACCGTGGTCGGCATGATCCTCGGCGTGTTCGCGGGGTGGCGAAGGGGCGGGGCCTACGACGTCGTGACGACCAACTTAGGGATGGTGCTGTACGCCATGCCCACGTTCTGGTTCGGCCTTCTCATGATCATGCTGTTCGCCACCAAGCTGCGCTGGTTTCCCACGGGGCGCATGGAAGAGCCCGGCGTCGAGCTCCACGGTCTCGCCTATGGGCAGTCGCTGCTCAGGCACCTCTTCTTGCCGGCGTTCACCTTCGCGATCGCCTACGTGGGTGAGTACGAACTCATCATGCGCAGCTCCATCACCGGCGTGATGAAGGAGGACTTCGCCCTCACCGCTCGCGCCAAAGGTCTCAGCGAGAACGCCGTGCTGTGGCGCCACGTGGTGCCCAACGCGATGCTGCCCACGGTGACCATCGTGATGATGAACCTGGGCTTTGTGATGTCGGGCGCTATCCTCGCGGAGGCTGTGTTCAACTGGCCGGGCCTCGGTCTGCTCTCCTACGACTCCATGCAGAAGCGCGACTACCCCGTGATGCAGGCGGTGTTCCTGATCGCCAGCATCGCCGTGATCGTCGCCAATCTCATCGCCGACATCATGTACTACTACCTCGATCCGCGGGTGCACGCATGATCCCCCGCCGCTACAGAAACTGGGTCCTCTTCTGGACTCCGTTCATATGGCTCGTGCTCGAACTGCTCATGTACCCCAAGGATGTGCCGCTGGCGGCCGGTCTCTCGGCCGTTCTCAAAGGCTTCTTCTCGGCGCGGATCGGCTCGTATCCACCGTGGGTCCTCGTGCTTGGCGCACTCCTCACCGCAGGCTTCGGCATCCTCGGGCTGGTGCGCAAGAGCAAGGCTCGCGCCTTCAGCCTGACGCTCATCGGTATCGGCGTCGTGTTCGCGCTGTGGGCGTTCCTCGCCGGCGGCGGTGCCTCCGGCTGGTCCGCCGGCGAGAACGTCATCGCCTACAACTGGGTGCTGCAGACGATCGTCGTCCTGCTCGGCGGGGCCGCCGCGTGGCTCTGGGCGCTCGGCAACCCCGAGCGCGCCGAGCTCACGGTGTGGAACACGCACCAGGTCTGGAAGCTGTACCGGGCGAACTGGCAGGGCATGGTCGGCCTGGGCATCCTCGTCTTCTTCCTGTCGATGGCTCTGCTCGCCCCGTTCCTCATCGATCACGCGCTGCTCGACCCGAACGCGCAGATCACGGACGCCAGCGGTCAGCTGCTCGGCCCGTACCATCCGCCCACGTTGTCGTACTACAACTGGTTCGGCACCGATCAGGTCGGCCAGTCGGTGCTCGCGCAGTTCATCTGGAGCTCGCGGATATCGCTCACCGTCGGTCTGCTCGCCGCCCTCATGTCCACCGTGATCGGCGCCGGCATCGGCATCGCCGCCGGCTTCTACGGCGGCTGGCAGGGCGAGGTGTGGATGCGCCTCACAGACGCCTTCCTGGTCATCCCCTGGCTACCGCTGGCGATGGTCCTGGCGGCCGCCTGGGGCCAGAACTTCTTCATGATCATCATCATCATCGCCATCACCAGCTGGCCGGGCACGGCGCGCGTGGTGCGCTCGGACGTGCTCCGCGTGCGCGAGCTGCAGTTCATCGAACGAGCGCGCGCCATCGGCTCCAGCAACTGGCACATCATGCGCAAGCACGCCCTGCCCAACGTGATGCCGCTGATCTTCGCCAACCTGGTGCTGGTGGTGGCCATCGCGATCCTCTCCGAGACCACGCTCTCGTTCCTCGGCCTCGGCGATCCGCTCAATTTCAGCTGGGGCACCATGTTGCACTACGCCTGGGTCAACGGGGCCGCCGGCCTTCCGGCCTGGTGGTATCTGCTCCCGCCGGGCATCGCCATCGTGCTCGTCGTGCTGGCCTTCACCTTCATCGGCATGGCCTACGACGAGGTGCTCGATCCCAAGCTGCGTAAGCGCGAGGACAGCGGCGCCGAGAATCGCTTCACGGCCCGCGGCGAGGCGCCCGCGGTGGCCATGGGCGGCGCGGGCGCCGGCGGCGGTGGCGGCATGTTCACGCCGGGCCAGCAGACCGACGACGCCATGCCCGACTTCAACAAGCCGGCCGGCGGCAGCATCGGTCGCCCGGAGGGCGGCGGCTGGGTCGGCGGGCACATCAAGGACGACGAGGAAGGGGGCGAGGAATGAGCCCCACCAAGGCCAAGGCCAAGACCAAGGCGAAGGCCCCCGTCAAGACGCCTGTCGAGCGCATCGCGCACAAGGGCATCCTCGAGGTCCGCGAGCTCACCACCTACTTCAAGCTCGGCGTCGGCGACGTGAAGGCCGTGCAGGGCGTCTCCTTCGACCTCGAGCCCGGCGAGAGCCTGGGCCTCGCGGGGGAGAGCGGCTGCGGCAAGACCACGGCCGCGCTTTCGATCCTCAAGCTGCTCCCCGAGAACGGGCGCATCGTCAGCGGCGACGTACTCTTCGACGGGCGCAACCTGGCCAAGCGCACCGAGTACGGCATGAGCCGCATCCGCTGGAAGGAGATCAGCATCATCTTCCAGGGGGCGATGAACGCTCTCAACCCGGTCAAGGAGACCGGCAAGCAGATCGCCGAGCCCATCCAGCTGCACGAGGGTCTGTCGGAGGGCAAGGCCATGGTGCGCGTCAAGGAGCTCTACGACCTTGTAGGCATCAGCCAGAAGCGCGTCATGGACTTCCCCCACCAGCTCTCCGGGGGCATGCGCCAGCGCGCCATGATCGCCATGGCCCTGGCCTGCAACCCCAAGCTGGTGATCGGCGACGAGCCCACCACGGCGCTCGACGTCATGGTGCAGGCGCAGATCCTCGAGCTCATCGGGCGCCTGCGCAAGGATCTCGACCTCTCCTTCATCCTCATCAGCCACGATCTCTCGGTGATGGCCGAGACTTGCGACAAGGGCGTCATCATGTACGCCGGCGAGGTGGTCGAGAGCGGCACCACGGCCGACATCTTCAACAACGCGACGCACCCCTACACGCGTCAGCTCATCAAGGCCTTCCCCAACATCCACGAAAAGCGCGAGATGGTCAGCTCGATCAAGGGCGATCCGCCCAACCTCGTGAGCCCGCCGCCGGGCTGCGGCTTCTGCCCGCGCTGCGACGAGAGGATCGCCAGCTGCGAAGCAGAGCACCCGGAGATGGTCGAGGTCGAGGCCGGCCACTTCGTGCGCTGCGTCCACGCTGAGAAGGGGGTGTGACGATGGCGACCACCGAGAGCACCCCCGCGCCGACCGACCTCTACGAGAAAGGCGCCGTCAACGCCGACGACCTCTCGTCGGCGACGGTCAAGGACGGCGTCCTCTTCGACGTCAAGGACCTCGAGGTCTATTTCCCCATCCAGCAGGGCTTCTTCAAGGCCATGGTGGCCACCGAGAAGAAGTTCGTGAAGGCCGTCGACGGCGTCAGCTTCCAGATCATGCAGGGCGAGATCCTCGCCCTGGTCGGCGAGTCGGGCTGCGGCAAGACCACGACCGGCCGCACGCTCCTGCGCCTCGAGGACCCCACCGGCGGTCACATCCTCTACAAGGGCCTGCCGGTCGAGAAGTTCGCCAGCAAGACGCTGCGCGCCTATCGCAAGAAGGCGCAGATCATCTTCCAGGACCCCTACAACTCGATCAATCCCAAGCAGACGATCTTCGACATCGTCGCCGAGCCGCTCGAGGTCAACAACGTCTGCTCGAGCGAGCGCGAAAAAGAGGACCGCGTCATCAAGGCGATCAATGAGGCCGGCCTGCGGCCGGCCACCGAGTACCTGTACCGCTACCCGCACGAGCTCTCCGGCGGGCAGCGGCAGCGCGTCTGCATCGCCGGGGCCACCGTGCTCGAGCCCGACGTGATCGTCGCCGACGAGCCCGTAGCCTCTCTCGACGTCTCGATCCGCAACGACATCCTCAAGCTCATGGTCGAGGAAAAGGAGAAGCTCGGGGTCACCTACATCTTCATCACCCACGACCTCTCCCTGGCCTGGGTGATCAGCGATCGCATCGCCGTCATGTACCTGGGGCGCATCGTCGAGATCGGCGAGACCGAAGAGGTGGTCGCCAACCCCAAGCATCCCTACACGAAAGCCCTGATCAGCGTGATCCCGGTGCCCGACCCGCTGGCCAAGCGCGAGCACGTGATCCTCAAGGGCGAGACCCCGAACCCGGTCGACATCCCCTCGGGCTGCCGCTTCCACCCCCGCTGCCCGGAGGCCATCGAGGGATCGACAAGTAGGACGGCAGTCATGTGGCGGCGGTCGCCGTCAGGCGACCGCCGCCACCGTCTGGCCGGGCGCGAAAGGCGCCATGAGGAGCCAAGCATGAGACGTTGTCTGACCGCTGCTGGGGTCACGCTCGCCCTCGCCGCGCTGCTGGTCGTCCCGCTCGGCGCGTCGGCGGCGTCGCCATCTCCGGGCGCCGCGACCGCCTACCGGATCGGTATCCTCGAGGACTTCGACGGCATCAACCCCTTCAGCGCCTGGAGCGGCCCGTCGTGGGAGTGCTTTCGCCTGGGCTACAACTTCCTCACCTGGTACGACCGGGAGTACAAGCCCGTCCCCGACCTGGCACGCAGCTGGGAGACCTCGGCCGACGGCAGGACGTGGACCTTCCGCATCATCGAGGGGATGAAGTGGCAGGACGGCGTGCCCCTGACCGCCCGCGACATCGCTTTCACCTACAACCTGATCCTCGAGACGCAGGACGCCGCCTACGCCCAGTACCTCACCGGCGTGACCAGCGTCACCGCGCCCGACGACGCGACGCTGGTCATCAAGACGCGTAAGCCCAAGGCCGGGATGCTGGCTCTCTACATCCCGATCCTGCCCGAGCACATCTGGAAGGAGGCCGACCCCGAGAACCTCGGGGGGTTCAAGAACTGGCCCATGGTCGGCTCCGGCCCGTTCAAGGTCGCCGAGCTGGAGAAGGGCAAATGGATCAGGCTCGCGGCCAGCCAGACCTACCCGCAAGA
>JAPLCL010000305.1 GCA_026392265.1 Actinomycetota bacterium | reverse complement strand
CACGATCCAGGGGAGCGTGGGGTCGAGCCAGCCGAGGAGCGCCTCTGCGCTGCGCAGACGCGACTCCGCCGAGGCTCCGTCCCAGTGGGCGTCGGCGACGCCGAACGCCCGGCCGTCGGCGCGGTCGACGAAGCGGCAGAGCGTCACCAGACGGGTGACGGCATTGCCCCAGCCGCGCGAGCCGGGCACGCCGGGCGTGTCCGAAAACCAGCGTACCGTCCAGGATTCGAGCTCCAGGCGGCCGGGACGGTACAGGACCGCGCAGCGCTCGCCGCGTTCGCGCCCGTCCTCGCGACCGGCGCCGACGGCCGCGTAGCCCCTCAGGTGATGCGTCAGAGAGCGCTGCTGGAACCCGCGGACCTCTTGCAGGCCGACGACCTCGGCGCTGAGGTCCGCAAGGCAGCGCACCGCCGCTCGCCGGCGCAGCGGCCAGGAGTGCAGGCCGTCCCACGCGAGCCCGTGTCTCAGATTGAGGCTGGCGGCCACGAGGGCGGCGCCGTGCCCTTGCGCGGCGCCGCCCTCGTGGCTGTTCGTGTCCTGGATCGTGCTGCTCACGTCGCCCAGTGGTTGCGGAAGCTGACCGCCTCGTCCTCGACACCTACGTGCCCATGCACCTCATGGTCCTTGGCCGGCTTACGCTCGCGGCGCTCCTCGTCTTCGAGCATCGCCTGCTTTTCCGCCTTCGTCGGCTTGCCCACCTGATTGCCTCCGCGCTCCATGTAGTCTTTGAAGAGCACGAGATCGCGGGCGACGTTCTGCTCGAGCACTGCCCGCGACGGTCCGTTCTCTTCGTCGCACTCCAGGTTGAAGATGACATCTGTGCGACTGCCGGCGTTGACCGGCTCGAAGCTGACCAGGCCGGCGCGCACAGCGTCGACGCAGGCGAGCTCGTCGCAGGCGAGCCGCTGCTTACCGTTCATGACGAATCGTACAAAATGCGACCAGGTGGCGAGCACCACGGATGGTGGCGCCTCCACCTCGATATGACGACTTACAGTTGACATGGTGCCCTCTCTCTTCGTTGGCACTCCAACTTCGTGAGAGAGCCTACCCGCGCCGCTCAGGCGGCGAACGTCGTGCGCGACTTCACAACCTGTGCGGCGCGGGCTCCGTGCTAACGGAACTACTTTGCGGCCTTGGCAGCGTCCGCCAGTTCCTTGCTCAGGACCTTACTCTCCATGTCGACTTCGCGGGTGGCCCGTTTGCGCGCCTTGGTGAGGGCCGTGTCGACGTAGGTCTGCAGCGCCGACTCTCCGATGATCAGAAGAGCGGCCTCGCCGTCGTCGAGCAGCTCACCGAGCTCCATCACGTCCCTGCGCGACAGACCCTTCCAGAAGTGGCCGATGAGGCCGCCGGCAAGCCCACCGGCGGCCGCGCCGACGAGGATGGACGGCGGGAAGATGATGCCGAGCACGGCGCCCACGGCGAGGCCTGTCCAGGCCGCGTGCTGGGTGGGCTTCTCGTGCTTACTCACGTGCACGTGACCATGCGCGTCCTTGGTGATGACGGCGGCGTCGTAGGTGCCGATGACGTGATCCTTGTGCAGCGCCTTGACGGCCTCGAAGTCGAACTGCGCGTCGGCGACGCTGTCGTAGGTGGCCAAGTAGAGAAAAACGGGTTCGTCTGCCATGCCTGCTCCTTGATGCTCGGGTTGGCGATCTCGGCTCTGAATGCCCGCGCTGCGGCCTGCAGAAACCGTCTGCGCAGCGCGCTCGCCGCGGTAACGGCAACGACCCCTACCACAGAGGCGCGCCGGCGAGGTAGAGTATGGTCCTGATGACCGACCTGATGCGCATCGGCGTGATCTCCGACACGCACGGCTACCTCGACCCTCTCGTGGTGTCCGTGTTCGCCGGCGTGCACCACATCATCCACGCCGGCGACATCATGGACCCGGCCACGCTCGAGGTACTCGAGGCGATCGCGCCGGTGACCGCCGTCGCCGGCAACATGGACGGCGGCAAGCTCGGCAAGCTGCCGCGTGAAGTCGCCGGAAAGGCCGGCGGTGTGCGCTTCGTCGTCAGTCACAAACGTAAGCGGCTGATCAAACGTCTCGCGTTGGGCAAGATCGACGGGCTCACGCCCGAGTCGCCGCCGGACCTCGTGGTCTTCGGGCACGACCACCTTCCCGCCGTCGAGTGGATCGACGGCACCGTGTATCTCAATCCGGGCACCGCTTCGTCTCCGCACGAGGAGGACGACGACCCCACCGTGGCCGTGGTCACCGTGGAGGAGACGGGGCTCAGCGTGAGGTTCGTCCCGCTGAAGCGGTCCACCGAGGCCTTCTCCGGCTGACGGGGGCCGGGCGCTACCCTTTGGGTCTGGCCCGGCGCGACGGCCGTGCTCAGACGGTGGTGATGACGATCCCGGCGTCGGCGAGACGTTGCAGCTCGGGCGCAGATGCCGAGGTGTCGGTGATCAGTTCGTGTACCAAATCTACGGCGCAGATGCGGGCGAAGGCGAGGCGCCCGACCTTGGAGCCGTCGGCGACCACGATCACTCGCTTGGCGCGGCCGATGAGCACGCGGTTGGTGTGGGCCTCGATGTCGTGGTGCGTGGTGAGGCCGCCCTGGACCGTGATGCCGTCCACACCGACCACCGCCAGATCGAGGTTCATGCCCTCGAGGGTGGCCTCTGCCAGCGGCCCCACGAGCTCGTAGGACTCGCTGCGTGCGGCGCCGCCGGTGACGATCAGCTTGATGTCGGGGCGCACGGCGAGTTCGGCGGCGATATTGAGCGCGTTGGTGACCACGGTGAGCCCCTGGCGGTCGGCCAGCCGGCGCGCGACCTCCGTTGTCGTGGTACCGCCGGTGAGGCCCACCGAGGCGACATCGTCGCCGATGCGGGCCGCGGCCGCGGCGGCGATGCGCCGCTTCTCGTCGCGGTGCCGCCCGCCGCGGTAGCGCAGCGGCAGCTCGTAGGCGGTGCTGTTGGCCACCGCGCCGCCGTGCGTGCGTGACAACAGCCGCTGCTTCTCGAGCAGCTGCAGGTCGCGACGGATGGATGCGGTGGACACGCCCAGCTTGGCGGCGATCTGGGCCACGCCGACGGAGCCGTCGGCGGCGAGCTCTTCGAGGATGAGGCCCATACGTTCTTCCTGGCGCATGCGGCTATCCTATCATCGGCGTTGACCGTTTCTGCAGGAAACGGAAGGGTAGTGCGCAGGAAGCAACACGACACGACGTGCCGGCGCCGATGCGCACGACCGGGTCACCGCAGCGCATCGCCGGTCGCCGCGTCGAAGGCGTAGACCTCGCCGGGGCGCACGGCCAGGCGCACGCGTGCGCCGGCCTTGAGCCGCAGGCGTCCGTCGAGCTTCGCGGTGATCTCGGCGCGCGACTCCGAGGCGCCGGCGAGCAGCGGCATCTCATCGCTGGTGTCCGGCGAGGCCAGGTGGCCGTTGACAAAGCCGTGCGCCAGAAGCTCGCCGCCGAGCGGCTCGATGACCTCGATGTCGAAGTCGAGCGCCGCCGGCGCGTCTTCTCCTTGGGCGAGCGAGAGGGAGTCGGGGCGGATGCCGATGATGCAGGGGCCCTCAGGTACGTGCGGGAGCTCGATCGAAAGGTCGCCGGCCTGCGCTCGACCCGCGGCCACCGTCGCCTTCAACAGGTTCATCGGCGGGCTGCCGATGAAGTGCGCCACGAAGACGTTGGTGGGCCGCTCGTACACGTCCTGCGGCGTCCCTACCTGCTGGAGCTTGCCCGCCCTCATGACCGCGAGCCGGTCGCCGAGCGTCATCGCCTCCACTTGGTCGTGGGTCACGTAGATCGTCGTGATGTCCATCTGCTGGTGCAGCCGCTTGAGCTCGGCGCGCATCTGCACGCGCAGCTTGGCGTCGAGGTTCGACAGCGGCTCGTCGAGCAGGAACGCCTTGGGCTCGCGGACCAGCGCCCGGCCCATGGCGACGCGCTGCCGCTGGCCGCCGGAGAGCTGCGCCGGGCGGCGCGCGAGCAGCTCGTCGAGCCCCAGCATCGCGCTGACCTCCGTGACGCGCCGCTCGATCTCGGCCCTGCCGGTCCTGCGCTGGCGCAGCCCGAAGGCGAGGTTCTTGTACACCGTCATGTGCGGGTAAAGCGCGTAGTTCTGGAAGACCATGGCGATGTCGCGGTCGCGGGGAGACAGATGGGTGACGTTCTTACCGGCGATCGTGATCGCCCCCGAGGTCGCCGTCTCGAGCCCGGCGACCAGGCGCAGCGCCGTGGTCTTACCGCAGCCCGACGGCCCCACGAGGATCATGAACTCGCCGTCGGGGACGTCGAGCGTCAGGCGGTCCACCGCCACGGTCGCGCCGGGGAATTCCTTGGTCACGTCCTGGAAGGACACGTCGGCCATGGGGCTACTCCTTTCCTTCCAGGCTCACTGCTTGATCCCGGTGTAGGCGATGGACTGGATGAACCAGCGCTGCGCGAGCAGGAAGACCGCCAGCATGGGGATCTGGCTCATCACGGTCCCGGCCATGAGCAGGTTCCATTGGGTCACGTGCGTGCCCTGGAACATCGACAAGCCCAACTGCAGGGGCGAGTGCTCGGGCGTGGTGATGATGATCAGCGGCCAGAGAAAGTCGTTCCACGACCACATGAACTGGATGATCGCCAGGGTGGCCAGCACCGGCGCCGAGAGCGGCAGGACGATCTTGAAGAAGACCCCGAGGCGCGAGGCGCCGTCGATGCGCGCCGCTTCCTCGAGCTCCACGGGCAGTGACTGGAAGAACTGGCGCAGCAGAAAGATGCCGAAGACGCCGCAGAGGTTGGGCACGATCAGGCCCCCGACACTGTCGATGAGCCCCAGGTTGCGCACGATGAGGAAGGTCGGGATGAGCACGACCTGGAAGGGGACCATCAGCGTGACCAGCAGCAGCACGAAGAGCAGGTTGCTGCCGATGAAGCGCAGCCGCGCGAAGGCGTAGGCGGCGAGGCTGCAGAAGAGCAGGTTGCCGGCCACGGTGGCCAGCGAGTAGAGGAAGCTGTTGAGGAAGAAGTGCGCGAACGGCAATGAGTTCCAGGCGTCCACGTAGTTGGAGAAGTGCAGGGCGCTGGGGATTAGGACCGGCGGGAAGCGCTGTGCTTCCGACGAGGTCTCGAGCGAGGTCACCACCGACCAGACCAGCGGCATCAGCATCATCAGCGCCAGCGGGATCAGGAAGAAGTGCCACGGGCTGAACGGCCAGCGCCGGGGGCGGCGCTCGGGGACCGCCTCCAGATCGAGGGGGCGGTCTGCGCGTATCAGCGCCCCGCTTTCCATCAGCCCACCCTCATGACTTGCCGTAGACGCGCTGGGCGCCGAGCTTGAGCTGGAGGATCGTGATGAGGAGGATCGCCAGGAAGAGCACGTAGGCGATCGCCGCGCCGTAGCCGGCGTTGAAGAACTGGAACGCCTGCTGGTACAGGTAGTACACGATCACCGTCGTCGAGCCGAGCGGCCCGCCCCTCGTCGTGACGTAGATCTCGTCGAAGAGCTGCAGGGCGCTGATCGTCGACCAGACGATCAGGAAGAGCGTGGCCGGCCGGAGGAACGGCAGCACCACGTTGCGGAACGAGCTCCACGTACCGGCGCCGTCGATCTGGGCCGCCTCCATGAGCTCCTGCGGGATGCCCTGCAGGGCGGCGAGATAGATGATCACGTCGAAGCCCAGCCAGCCCCAGACCGTCATGAAGACGATGCAGACGAGCGCCTGATTCGTGTCCTGGAGGAATCCCTGTTCGGGCAGCCCGACGAGGCTCAGGAAGTAATTGACCAGGCCGAAGACGGGGTCGAGGAGCCACATGAAGATGATCCCGGTAGCTACGGTGGAGGTGACCACGGGTACGAACACGGCCAGGCGATAGAAGCGCACCCCCCTGAGCTTGCGGTTCAGGGCCCAGGCGACCAGCAGCGAGCCGGCCACGGAGAGCGGCACAAACAGCAGCGTGTAGACCAGCGTGTGCCGCACCGAGGCCATGAAGACCGGGTCCTTGACCAGCGCCTGGTAGTTGGCCAGCCCGACCCAGCTGGGCGCGGAGACCAGGTCGTTGGCCTGGAACGACATGATCGCCGACCATACGATGGGCACCAGGCCGAAGATCCCGATGAGTACCACGGCCGGGGCGACGAAGAGCCACCCGGCGACATGGTCCGAGCCGAGCGCCCGGCGCGCCGTTGACCCGGGGGCGAGCATCAGCGCGAGGCGGCCGGGCCGCTCACTGCACGGGGACGGCGAGGATAGCGTCGGTCTTTTGAGCCGCCTCGTCCAAGGCCGTCTGCGCGTCCGCTTTGCCGAGCAGCACCGAGACGATGGCCTGGCCCAGCGCCTCTGAGATCTTGGAGTACTGCGGGATCGTGGGGCGCGCCTTCACGGCGTTGTTCATGTTTTCCACGAACGTGTCGACGCCGGGGTACTTGTCGAGGTACTCCTTGTACTCGGGCAGCTTCGTCTCGGACTCGCGCAGCGGCAGGGCACCCACGGCAAGGTTGTAGGTCAGGTTCTGCTTGGCCGCAGTGAACCACTTGATGAACTCCCAGGAGGCCTGGACCCGGGCGGGGCCGTTGTCGAGGATCACCCAGTTGTCGGGTCCGGAGATGGTCTGGTGGTTCACGAAAGCCGGCATGATCTGGGTGCCGACGTCGACATTGGGGAACGACGGCAGGTCCCAGGGCCCGGTGACCAGCATGCCGATGCGGTCGGCGTTGAACACGCTCGAGGCCTTGGTGTTGGTGATGTCGAGGTAGATCGACTTGTCGACGGTGGCCATGTCGCCGAGCATCGTCAAGGCCTGCACGCCGGCCGGAGAGTTGAAAGCCGCCTTCGTGTTGTCTGGGGTGAGGATGTCGCCGCCGGCCTCCCACAGCATGGCTTCCCAGTGCCACACGGTGTCCTCGCTGCCGTCGGCCGGGAAGGACCAGCCGAACTGCTTCTTGGACGGGTCGGTGAGCGTTTTGGCAGCGGCGCGGAAGTCGTCCCAGGTCCACTCCGCCGTGGGGTAGTCGAGGCCGGCCTGGTCGAAGAGCTTCTTGTTGTAGACCAGGGCGAGGTTGTCGACGAGCGCCGGGATGCCGACGATCTTGCCGTCGACGGTGGCCGCCAGGCGCTCGGTCGGCCAGAAGTCCTCCCAGTCGAACGAGGGGTCGTTGGCGATCAGGTCGTTCAGCAGCACGACCTTGGGGCTCTTGACGATATTCGCCATCCAGGAGCCGAACAGGTACGTGATGTCCGGAGGCTTGCCGCCGGCAATGGCGGTGAGGGTCTTCTGGAGGGCGAAGTCGCTACCCCCGTTGTAGAGCGCGGTGACGTGGATGGTGGGGTTCGCCTTGTTGAACTCGGCCACCAGGGCGTCGTCCGCCGCCTTGGCGTAGTCGATGTCGCCATGCCACATGGTGATGTTCACGACGCCGGTGGGGCTGGCGTCGGAGGTGGCCGACGAGTCGCTGCCGGAAGACCCGCAGCCGGCCATCAGGGCCACCGCGGCGAGAACCAGGGCCAGCAGGCCCACGATGCCGATCGAGACGCGCCTCATTGTCTGCCCCCTGTGGTCGAAGTCATCACGATTCCAGCACGACCGATCTGGTGAGATGCCGCGGCTGGTCCGGGTCGAGGCCCTTGGCCTCAGCCAGCAGGCCGGCGACCCGATGGACGCGCACGAGCTCCGCCATCGGGTCGAGCTCGCCGGCCACCACGGTGGCCCCGGTACGGGCGACCTGGTCGAGCAGTTCCGCCTCGATATCGCCGAGCGCCCACACCACGCTGTGCGGCTCGGCCACACT
>JAPLCL010000337.1 GCA_026392265.1 Actinomycetota bacterium | reverse complement strand
GATCGCCGCCGAGCCCGGCGGGGACAATGACGGCGCCGCCGCCGGCGAGCGCTCGCAGCGAACCTGCGGGCGCCAGACCGGCGGCGGCCCCGATGGAAACGAGCGTCAGGCGCCTGGCGGCGTCGCGTCGTCCCTGTGAGCGGGCTCCGTCAGCTTGTCGGCGACGGGGCCGGGCTCGCGGGAGCCGGCGAGCCGCTGGGGCTCGGGGAAGCCGTGAGCGTCTTGGGGTCGAAGCCGGCCGCGTACATGATATCGGCCTTCTTCTCGGCGTCGGCGAGCCAGGTCTCCCAAGCCTTCGACTGCAGCTGGAACTTGAGCGACTCCTCGATCATCGACTTAGCTTCTGCGAAGGTCTTCGAGGAGCCCGGGGTCTTCTTGGTGACCTCGATGACGTGCCAACCGTACTGCGTCTTGACGGGCACCGAGACGGTGCCGGGCTTGAGACTGAACGCGACCTTATCGAACTCGGCGACCATGCGGCCCTTGGGGAAGCTGCCGAGGCTGCCGCCCTTGTCCTTGGAACCCGGGTCGGTGGAATACTGCTTGGCGACCTTCTTCCAGTTCGCGTCGCTGTTGTCGGCGGCCAGCAGCTTCTGCACCTTTACGGCCTCGGCCTTCGAGTCGACCAGCACGTGGCGGGCGTCTACCGTGTCCGCCACGACAAACTGCGCCTTGTTGGCGGGGTCGTCGTAGTACGCCTTGATCTGCGCGTCGGTGACCTTGGCGCTCTCGCCGACCTTGGCGCGCACGGCCTCCTGAAGCATCTGGGCCTCGAGCTGCGTCCTGAGCTCCTCTGTGGTCACGCCTTGCTTCTTGAGGAGCGCGTCGAGCTTCTTCTGGCCGCCGACCTGCTTGGTGATCTGCGCGACGCGCTCGTCGAGCTGCGTGGCTGTGACGGTGACGTTCATGTCGGCCGCCTGCTGCTTGATGAGCTCGTTCTGCACCAGGTAGTTGACGATGCTCGCCCTGAGCTGGTCGTACTGCGCCGTGCCCTCCTTGGGGAACGGGGGAGCACCCTCCTGCGAGGCGTACTGGGCCTCGGCCTGTTTCCAGATGTTGTCGAACTGCTCCTGCGTGACGGTGACGCCGCCTACCGACGCGATGGCCCCCTCGGGGACGCTGTTGCCGCCGCAGGCGCCGAACACGAACGCCGACGCCAGCAGGCCGAGCAGGACCGCAGCCACAATGACTTTCTTCATAGACTTTCTCTCCCGGGGATTGAGGACGGGTCGTGAGACACACGGGATTCAAGTATAGCATCGAGAATGGCCTCTACCCACGTTAAGAGATGTGAATCCGAGCTCTCCCGATGGGCGCTCAGTGACTGTTGCTGTTTGACATAGGTAACGCGTCCCTGGGCGGCGCGCAGGCGCGCCGCCCAGTCGTCGTCCAGGTCGACACCCTCCAGCTGGAGCTTCTTGCCCCGGTACGACACCGAGGAAGCCGTAAGCTCAGCCGCTTTGAGCCGGATGGCCTGCAGGGTAAGCAGGCTCTCCACCGGCTCGGGCGGCGGCCCGAAGCGATCGCTGAGCTCGGCCTTGACGTCGCCGAGCGCGTTCAGGTCGCGAGCCCGGGCGATGCGCCGGTGGGCGTCGATCTTGCTGGCCTCATAGGCGATGTAGTCGGGTGGCACGTAGGCGGTCACCGCCAGGTCGAGGCGCACCGGCGGCGCGAGAGCAGTCTGCTCGCCCTGCAGCTCCTGCACGGCGTCCTCGAGCATCTGCGCGTACATCTCAAAGCCCACGGCGGCCACGTGCCCGCTCTGCTCGTCGCCCAGCAGGCTGCCGGCTCCGCGGATCTCGAGGTCGGCCATGGCGATCTTGAAGCCCGCGCCCAGTTCTGTGTGGTCGCTCAGCGTCTGGAGACGCGCGGCCGCGTCGCTGGTGAGCAGCTCCTCGCTCGGGTACAGCAGATAGGCGGAGGCGTGCGCGTCGCTGCGTCCGATACGCCCGCGGATCTGGTAGAGCTGGGCCAGTCCGAGCATGTCGGCACGCTCCACGATGAGCGTATTAGCGCTGGGAATATCGATGCCACTCTCGATGATCGACGTCGTGACCAGCACGTCGGCCTCGCCGGCGAGGAACGAGAGCATCACCTTCTCCAGGGCGCGTTCGTGCATCTGCCCGTGTGCCACGAGGATGCGCGCGGACGGCGCCAGCTCGCGCACGTGCTCGGCCGCCTGATCGATCGTCTCGACGCGGTTGTGCAGGTAGAACGCCTGACCCTCGCGGGCGAGCTCCTTCTCGAGGGCGCCGCGCACGAGGTCGTCGCGGTACTCGCCGAAGTACGTGTGGATCTCGTGGCGCCCCCGGGGCGGCGTCTCGATCACCGAGATGTCGCGGATGCCGGTGAGCGACATCTGCAAGGTCCGCGGGATGGGGGTCGCCGAGAGGCTCATCACGTCGACCTGCAGCTTGAGGCTACGCAGCAGCTCCTTCTGACGCACGCCGAAGCGCTGTTCCTCGTCGACCACGACCAGCCCCAGGTCGCGGGGCCGCACGTCGGTGCTCAGAAGGCGGTGAGTACCGACGAGCACGTCCAGCTTTCCGGCGGCGAAATCGGCGAGGATGTGCTTCTGCTCGGCGGTGGTGCGGAAGCGCGAGACCATACCGACCTTCACCGGCAGGTCGGCATAGCGCTCGCTGAACGTCATGAAGTGCTGCTCGGCGAGGATGGTCGTGGGCACCAGCACCAGCGTCTGCTTGCCGGCCTCGGCGGCTTTGAAAGCCGCGCGCAAGGCGACTTCGGTCTTGCCGTAGCCCACGTCGCCGCAGATGAGGCGGTCCATGGGGTGCGGGGCCTCCATGTCGTTCTTGACCTGGTCGATGGCCTCTGCCTGGTCTTCGGTCTCTTCGAAGGCGAAGGCGTCCTCGAGGCGCTGCGTGAGCTCGCCGTCGGACGGGAAGGCGAAACCCGGGATGGCCTGCCGAGCGGCGTACAGCTCCAGCAGCTCGCCGGCCATCTCCACGACGGCCTTGCGGGCGCGCGTCTTGACCGTCTGCCAGTGCGTGCCGCCCAGCTTGTCGAGCGACGGAGTCCCGCCGGACGCGCCGATGTAGCGGCTCACCTTGCCGATTTGGTCGTGCGGCACGAAGACACGGTCGTCGCCCCTGAACTCGAGGAGCAGGTAGTCGCGCGTGATGCCGGCGACCGTGCGCGTCTCGATGCCTCCGAAACGGGCGATGCCGTGGTCCTCGTGGACGACGTAGTCGCCGGGGCGCACGTCGAAAAACGTCGTCAGCCGCGTGCCGGCGGCGAAACGCTGTTCGCGCGGCGCGGCGCGCAGCAGAGCGCGCTCGTTGACCACGGCCAACTTCAGATCAGTGGATACAAAGCCCTCGCGCAGAGGCGCCGCGAGGAAGTAGAGGCCCGGGGCGGCCTCGCCGCCCCGGGCCAGCAGCTCGCGGCTCACGACCTCGGCGCTCAGGTTGCGCAGCCGAAACGTGGCGCGCTCCGCCTCGCCCTCGTGGCGAAAGACGATGAAGACGCGGTAGCCGTCGCGCACCAGGCGCACGAGGTCGCGTTCGGCGCCGGCGATGTCGCGGGCCGCGAACTGCGGCCGCGACGCGTGGAACTGCAGGGGCTGATCGCGCAGTACGAGGTCGACCCGCAGGGCGCCGGCGAGGAGGGCGCGGGCCTCAGCGAGCGGCACGTAGAGCCGCTCGCGCACGCCCGCGCCCTCGACCGCCATGCCGACCTCGGCGTCGAACTCGGCCAGCGCCCGGTAGGTCTCGTCGGGGTTGAACACGACCGTCGCGAGACCGGCGGCGGCGAGCACGTCGGCCGCCGTCGTGAATTGGCCGGCGAGCGCCGCCAGGGCGCGCACCCCGGCGCGCCGGTA
>JAPLCL010000423.1 GCA_026392265.1 Actinomycetota bacterium | reverse complement strand
CATCCCTGACGTCGGCGCCGGGCTACCGGCCGCGGTGCGGCCTCCGTGCTCTTGGCGACGCGGGTGGTCAGCTCGCCGAGACGGTAGGTGCAGCCGCCCATCTTGTTGTCGTGCCAGCCGAAGACCTTGACGTGCGTCAGGGGCAGTCTCACGGTCTCAAACTCCGCGCCCTTTGCGGGCGTCTTTGCCGGGACCTCGAGGTCCATGACGCCGGTATGCGTGCGGGTCTCAACGCGTGGGTACGACCGCCGTGGTCGACTGCATGGATCTGGAAGTGATCGAGCGCGAGGGCTCGGCGCGACTGGCCGGGGACGAACTGAGTACCGGCGAGCGGTTGTCCATCGACGGGCGCACGGGCAACATCTTCCTGGGGCGCATCCCGACCGTGGCGCGTGCGGCAGCGCCCGAGCTGGCGTGAGACCGCGCGCCCTCTGGGGCGCGCTCTGGTAGGCTTGTACACTATCCGATCTGGAGGTTGAAATGAGTGTGAGAGTAGGCGTCAACGGCTTCGGCCGTATCGGCAGGCTCGTCATCCGTGCGGCGCTCAAGCAGGGCGCCGACATCGAGTTCGTGGCGATCAACGATCTCACGGACGCGAAGACGCTGGGCCATCTGTTCAGGTACGACTCCGTGCACGGCGTGTTCCCCGGCACCGTCGAAGTCGAAGACGGGGCCCTGGTCATCGACGGCAAACGCATCCGCGTGATCAGCGAGACCGACCCCGCCAAGCTGCCCTGGAAGGAGCTCGGCGCCGACGTCGTCATCGAGTCCACCGGCCGCTTCACCGAGCGCTCCGCCGCCGCCAAGCACCTCGAGGCCGGTGCCAAGAAGGTCATCATCTCGGCGCCCGCCAAGGGCCCCGACGTCACGATCTGCCTGGGCGTCAACGAGGAGATGTACGACGTGGCCAAGCACGACGTGATCAGCAACGCCAGCTGCACCACCAACTGCCTGGCCCCCATGGCTAAGGTCCTGGTCGACAACTTCGGCGTCGAGAAGGGCTTCATGACCACGATCCACGCCTACACCAACGACCAGCCCGTCCTCGATTTCCCGCACAAGGACCTGCGTCGCGCCCGCGCCGCGGCCCTCTCGATCATCCCCACGACCACCGGGGCGGCGCGCGCCGTGGCGCTCGTCATCCCAGACCTCGAGGGCAAGCTCGACGGCTTCGCGCTGCGCGTGCCCACGCCGGACGGCTCGGCCACCGACCTCGTCGCCGTGCTCCAGACCGAGGTCACCGCCGATGAGGTCAACGCGGCCATGAAGGCGGCCTCCGAGACCAGCCGGATGAAGGGCATCCTCCAGTATCAGGAGGACCCCATCGTCAGTATCGACGTGGTCGGCAACAGCCATTCATCGATCTTCGATCCGGCGCTTACCATGGCCAAGGGCACACTGGTCAAGTGCGTCTCGTGGTACGACAACGAGTGGGGTTACTCGTGCCGCCTCGTCGACCTCGTCCAGAGAGTCCTCTGACCGCGGAGCCAAGGAGGCTGCAGGCATCATGAAGCGTTCTCTCACCGACTACCCGCTCGCCGGCAAGCGCGTCCTCGTGAGGGTCGACTTCAACGTGCCGCTCGAGGGCGGCAGCGTGGTCGACGACACACGCATCCGCGCCGCCCTGCCGACCATCACCTACCTGCTCGACCAGGGCTGTTCGGTCGTGCTCGCCTCGCATCTCGGCAGGCCCAAGGGCCAG
>JAPLCL010000237.1 GCA_026392265.1 Actinomycetota bacterium | reverse complement strand
CGCCTGCTCGACGGTCCAGCGGCCCTCGCCGGTGTCATCGACGTAGCCGGTGATGTGTTCGAGGCCGGGGTCCTTCTTCAGGGCGTCGGCGGCCAGCTCGAGCAGCCAGCTGCGCACCACGCTGCCCTGGTTCCAGAGGTCGGCGATGGACGCCAGGTCGAGGTCCCACTCGGTGGCTTCCAGGAGCTCGAAGCCCTCGGCGTAGGCCTGCATCATGCCGTACTCGATGCCGTTGTGGACCATCTTGACAAAGTGCCCGCTGCCGTGCCCGCCCATGTAGTCGTAGCCGTGGCCGGGCGGGGCCAGCGTGGCCAGGACGGGCCTGATGTGCTCGAAGGCTGTGCGTTCGCCGCCGACCATCAGGCAGTAGCCGACTTCGAGGCCCCAGACGCCGCCGCTGGTGCCGGCATCGAGGTAGCGAATGCCCTTCTCGGCAAGGGCCGCCCCGCGCCTGACGTCGTCCTGGAAGGGCGAGTTGCCGCCGTCGATGAGGATGTCGTCCTCGGCGAGCAGCGGCACGAGCTCGTCGATCACTTCCTGCGTGGTCTCGCCGTAGGGCAGCATCAGCCAGATGACGCGCGGCTGCGGCAGCGCGGCCACGACACCCGCCAGTTCGCGGATGGGCTCGGCGCCCTCGGCGCCGAGCTCCTCCGCCTTGGCGAACGTGCGGTTCCACACCACGACGCGGTGACCGCCGCGCAGCAGACGCCGCGCCATGTTGCCGCCCATGCGGCCCAAGCCGACCATGGCGACGTCCATCAGGACCTCCTTGTTCGGACCGGGCTTTCCGCGCGGCGTGATGCCGGCGCGGTCCGGCGTTGTCGCGGGGCGCCACGGGCGCCTCGCAGTTCAGATGGCGGCGACGAGCTCCGCCAGAAGCGCGAGGCCGGCCGGCACGTCGTCGCCGAGACACACCCGCATGGCTCGACAGCCGTGGTCTCGCAGCGCGCTCAGGTCGCCGCGCGCCTGCGCGCGTTTCAGCACGCTGAAGCTGTACGGCTGACCGGGGATCTCGACATCGTCGGGGTCGTGCCCCAGGAGTTGCAGGAACAGACCCTTGTTGGGCCCACCCTTGTGGAGCTGGCCGGTGGAGTGCAGGTAGCGGGGACCGTAGCCCAGCGTGGTGGCCACGCGCAGGCCGTCGCGCAGTTGCAGGCGGAGCCCCTGCAGCTGATCCCAGACGGCTTGATCGGGTGCAATGTACGCCTGGAGGGCCACGTAGTCGCCGGCCGCGGCCTGCGCGAAGAACTCGCGCAAGGCGGCCGGCAGGCCTTCGTCGCCCACCGGATACACCACGCGGCGCCTATCGGCCGCCGGCGGCTCGGCGGGCAGCTCGCCGGTCTCGGCGTACTCGACGAGCAGCGCCTTGGTGATGTCCTTGCTCTCCTGCACGTTGGGCTGGTCGAAGGCGTCGATACCGAGCACGTGCCCGGCGACCGCCACGGCGATCTCCCAGCGCAGGAACTCGCCGCCGAGGTCGCGCACGTCGGCGATCTCGCGATCGCATACAGGATGCCCGGCGCTGCGCAACACGTCGAGCACCCCGGCGGAGCCGGCATCGGCCGCGCCCGCAAGCCGCAGGCTCACGAACATGCGGTCGTCGCCGTACACGCCGGCCGGTCCGAGCGGTTCGAGGTCCACCGGCAGGATGCCCTTGCCTTCCTTGCCGGTGCTCTCGGCGACGAGCTGCTCGACCCAGGCGCCGAGGGGCGCCAGGGGCGGCTCGAAGACCAGGGTGAGCTTGTCGCGGCCGCGCAGGGCCGCCTCGCCCATCGCGGCGCCCAGACGCAGAGCCGGGTTCTGCGCGGCGGGCACGTCCGGGCCGCAGAGCATGGCCATGGCGCGCACGCCGTCGAGCAGCCGCTCGAGGTCGACGCCCATGAGGGCGGCCGGGACCATGCCGAAGAAGCTGAGTGCCGAGTACCGGCCGCCGATGTCACCGGGGTTCACAAAGATGGCGCGGAAGCCTTCGTCCAGCGCTTCCGCCTCGAGCGATGAGCCCTCGTCGGTGATCGC
>JAPLCL010000040.1 GCA_026392265.1 Actinomycetota bacterium | reverse complement strand
GCGGGCGGAGCCCGCGGAACCCGCCGCGCCGCCCGGCGGCGAGACGCGCGCGGCCTGAGCCCTGTGCGGCGCGGGAGCGGCGCCGGCGCCTACGCGGCGGCCGGCGGCGCGTTCGCCGCCGGCTCCGCCGCCGGCTTCTTCGCCTTGCCGCCCGGCAGGAAGCAGCTCATCACAAAGCCGAAGAGGCCCAGGACACCGATCGCGAACATCGCGTTCTGCAGGCCCTTGTTGCGCGCGTCCTGGTTGAACTCCACGAACTTCTGCGCGAGTGCCGCCGGTTCGTTCTTGCTCTTCAGATAGACCGTGATCTGATCATTGCTCACGGTCTGCGCGTCGTAGCGCAGGTCGTGGACGACGCGCGCCTTCTCGTTGGCCGGGATGCCGCTGAACTGCTCGACGGCGCCCGAGAAGGTCGCGATGAGGGTGCTCATGAGCACGGCGCCGGCCACCGCCGTGCCGAAGGCCCCGCCGAGGTTGCTCATGGCGCGCGAGAGGCCGGAGATCTCGCTCTGCTCCTTCGCCGGTACCGCGCCCTGCGTGATGTTCATCAGGGGCGCGTTGATGAGGCCGATGCCGATGCCGGCGACGATCATGCCGGGCAGGAACTCCCACTGCTGGGCGGTCGCCTTGAGCTCCAGGGCGATGAGCAGGACGCCTCCGACGAGCACAAGCATACCGATCTGGACGATGAGCTTAGGGGCGATGATCTGCGTCAGCTTGCTCACGCGCGTGGCCACGAGGATGATCATGATGGTCATCGGCAGGATCAGCAGGCCGCTGTGGAAGGCGGTGTAGCCGAGGGCCATCTGCATGAAGACCGGGGTCACGAAGAGGAAGCCGGCCTGCATGAACATGAAGGCGATGATGGCCAGCAGGCCGAACAGCACGGCGCGCTTCCTGAGCATGCCGATGTTGAGCAGGGCGTCCTTGCCTGCCTTGAGCATGTGTCGCTCCCAGACTGCGAAGAGCAGCAGCACGACCACGCCGGCGATGACGAACGGGATCACCGGTGAGATACCGCCCTCGGGGACCAGCGTGCGGCCCCAGGCCATCATGGGCACGCGGGCCACCGTCCAGCCGAACTTGCCGGCCTGCAGCACGCCCAGCACCACGAGCGCCAGGCCGAGCGCTGAGAGAAAGGCGCCGAGGTAGTCGAGCTTCGCCGCAGGACGCGTCGTCTTTGGCACCTTGATGCGCGTCGTGAGGGCGAGCGTGGCGAGCACCACGCACACCTCCAGCAGAAACGAGACGCGCCACGTGAGGTAGGTGGTGAGAAAGCCGCAGATGAGCGGCCCCAGGGCGGCGCCCATGGCGGCCATGGCGCCCACCGCCGCGAACGCCGAGACGCGCGGCTTGCCGGCGGGGAAGATGGTACCGACGATGGCGAAAATGGCCGGGATCATGAGCGCGGAGCCCAGGCCCTCGAACAGCGACCAGCCGACGATCATCATCGGCAGGCCGAGGCTGAACGCCGTGATCAGGGCGCCGACGCCGTACATGGAGATGCCGATGGTGAAGGTCGCGCGGCGCCCCCACACGTCGCCGAGCTTGCCGCCGATCAGCATGAACGACGCCATCACAAGGGAGTAGAGCACGAGCGCCGACTGCACCCCCGAGACGGTGGTACCGAGGCTCTTGACGACCGACGTGACGGCGACGTTCATCGCCGTGGTGTCGTAGGCGTTGATGAACTGCGCCATGCAGAGCGCGATGAGGATGAGCTTGAAGGGGAGTGCCGGCGCACCGGCGGCCGCGGTGTTCTGCCCGGCGGGCAACGTGGCGGCAGCGTCGGTCATGGTTCCTCCCTCGGTGCGGTAAACTGCGCGGCCGGCGCCCCACTCTCGGCCGCGGATCCTGTCCTGCGACCTCTTTCATCGGACGAAGCGCCCGTTTTCTGAAGCCTGTCGCCGTCGCCGCGCCGGCGTTTCGCGTCGGCGATCAGGGCGTGCGCCAGCGTCACCTCGACGACGCCGATCAGGCCGCCGATGAAGATCGTCGAGGCCACATCGATCGGCAGATGCACGAATGGGCTGTCGTACCAGCGAAACGTCTCCAGCGAAGATGTGAGCTCCTCCTCGAGCACGGTCGGGATGAGTACGACGATGAACGCCAGGAGGAAGTGCGGCCAGACGAGCTGCGCGGAGCGTCGCAGGCTGGCCCACACGCCCAGGCGCTCGATCACGACGAGTGGGCCGACGACAGAGAACAGGACCATGAGGATGAAGCCAGGCACGAGAAAGAGGAGCAGCCCGGCGAGGATCAGCGCCGTGGCCAGCGTGCCCGCGAGTACGAGCCGCGTGGTCGGGAGCCCGCGCAGGATGTCCCGCAGCGGGAGATCGTTCGCGCCCCGCTGATCCACGGCGACGATGCGGTCGATGACGCCGGCGAAGAGGACCAGGCTGAGCGTCGTCCCCGCCACGCCGACCGCCGAGCTCGAGAGCGATACCACGACGCTCAGCACGTCCGCCTTCTCGGCGACGTGCTTCGCGGCCTCGGTCGCCAGGGTGACCACGAGGTCGATGGGGGCGAACACGACGAGCGCCGCGAGCACGATCCGCCCGAAGCGGCGGCGGTAGGTGCCGAGGCCGGCGACGACGACGCTGCGGATCGTGGCGCGCGCCGGCGCGCGCCGCCCGGATTCTGTTGTCGAGGCTGCCATGTCCCTCCTGATTCGCCGCCCGGCTCGAAGAGCCTCGCGGTGCCTGCGCGTGCTTCGCCGCGGCGCACTCTGGGAAGGTAGTCTGCAGCGGTGCGCCCGAGGTGGGGCGGCGCCTGTCGGAGCACCATGGTCGCGCCGTCGGCGGGGCCGCACAGGGAGGGAGCTCATGGAACGCGAGGTCCTCGTCACGGCCGGCAACGGCATGTTCGGTCACGGACTGATCACCACGCTGCTCGGCGACGAGCGCATCAAGGTCCGCGCCATGGTGCGCGACCGCGATAAGTTCAAGCTGCAGGCGCCGAATCTCGAGGTCGTAGTCGCCGACATGGACGCGCCCGAGACGCTGGCGCCGGCGGTCGCGGGCGTCACGCATGTGTTTCTGACGGCGCCCATGGACGCCCACATCGCGGTGCGCGAGATCGCCGTGATGAAGGCCGCCCAGGCCGCCGGCAGCGCCCACATCCTCAAGCTCTTCGGGGCCGTGAAGCACGAGGGCGACGAGCTCAAGGCGGAGCATGGCGCGTCGCTCGACTATCTCAAGGCTTCGGGGCTGCCGTGGACGCTGATCTCGCCGAGCTCGGTCATGGAGACCTCGCTGCTCTCCTACGCCGAACTGCTCAAGTTCGACTGCATCATGGGCATGTCCGGCGAGGGCAAAGTGGGCCTCATCGCCGCCGAGGACGTGGCCCTCGCGACGCGAGCGGTCGTCCTCGGCGACGGCCACGAGGGGCAGAACTACGAGCTCACCGGGCCCGCGGCGCTCAGCCTGTACGACGTCTGCGACGTGTTCTCGCAGGTGCTGGGGCGCAAGATCCGCTACTACGACATGCCGGAGGATGAGTTTGCCGCGATGATGCTCGAGCACGGCGACATGACCGCCGAGGAGCTCGAGATCAACGTCCTCTGCCACCTCCGCGCCTGGCGCGGCGGCAGAGCCGACCTCGTCACCGACACGTTCGCGAAGCTCACCGGCGGACCGCCCACGGCGCTCGACGACTGGATCGGTGACCACATCGACTCGTTCGAGGCCAAGCCGGGCTTCGGCGACCGCATCGCCGGCTTCTTCATCCATCAGAAGTACGCGCGGCACCACGGCGGCGAGGCGCAGAAGGAGTGACGTCGCGGGTGGGGGGCGGGCGGCCCGTGGTACAGTCTGGCGCATGAACGCCCCCCCAGTCGCGCCTCTCGAACGTACGCCCGCGCCCAGGACCCGCCACTGGCTGCCCGCCGCCGTCGCCCGCGGCGTGAGCCTGTTCATCGGCGGCTTCACTTTGCTCAGCGTCGTCGGGGCGGCGCGCTCCGAAGCCCTCGACGCCACCATCTGGTGGGTCGCCGTGCCCTTCGTGCCCAGGCTCGTGAGCGCCGCGCTCCTGGCGGCCGTCGGCGTCGCCTTCGTCGCCTACGCGGTGGCGCCGCGCATGCGCGTCTGGCGGCGCTGGCCGACTCTCGTCCTGTTGGCCTTCTTCGCCGCCGTGGCTGCCTACAACGCGGTCGATTTCTTCCTCGTGTGGCGGGCCGGCGATATCGCCCCCGGGGTGCCGCTGCCGCTGTCGCTGATCGTCGCCCTGCTGCTCGTCTTCGTGACGTGGGCCGCCGCGCGGGCGCCGGCGCCGCGGCGCCGGCGCTGGGCGGCGACGGCTGTCCTCGTCGTCACTGCCGCCGTCTGCGTCGTGCTGTTCCCGCTCGCCCAGGTACTCTTCTTCGGCACCACCGACTACCGGCGCGCCGCCGATGTGGTCGTCGTCTTCGGCGCCCAGGTGCACGGCAACGGCGCGCCGTCCACGTCGCTGCGCGACCGTATGGACACGGCCATCGGCCTCTACAAGGACCACCTCGTCAAAAAGGTCCTTGTCTCGGGAGGCGTCGGGGACAGCGGCTACAACGAGGCGCTCGTGATGCGCGACATGGCGGTGAAGGCGGGGATCCGCAAAGAGGACGTCATCGTGGACTCGAACGGCGTGAACACCGGAGCGACGGTGCGCGACTCCATCCCCTTCTTTGCCGTCGCGCCGCGCGCGCGGGTGCTGGCCGTGAGCCAGTTCTACCATCTGCCGCGCATCAAGCTGGCCTACGCGCGCGCCGGCTGGAACGTGCTCACGGTGCCGGCGCGGACGTCCACGCCCATCAAGGAGACGCCGTATCTCGTGGCCCGCGAGATCCCGGCCTTCTGGGTGTACTACCTGCGCGCCATCCTCGGGTAGGCGAACCGCGCGGCCGCCGCCGTGCGCCCCAGCCCGTGACGGCGAAGGGCCGGGGCGCCTGTGGCGCCCCGGCCCTTCGCCGTGGTATGGCTGGTAGCCGCTGCGCAGTCTACCCTACCGCAGCAGGCACCCGTTGGACTGCAGGTACTCCTGCCACTCGGCCTCGCTGGGTTCGTTGCACTTGCGCAGGAGCTTCTCCCACTCGTTGTCCACCCAG
>JAPLCL010000074.1 GCA_026392265.1 Actinomycetota bacterium | reverse complement strand
TCCACCCCGCCCGACAAGCCCGGCGCCAGCGGGATCGTGATGAGCCGGGTCACGTGATCGAGGGCCTCGGGTGAGAGGCCGGGGCGCTCGGCGCCCACGACGAGCACGGCCGGGCGCCGCAAAGCGGCCGCGGCCAGCGGCACGCCTTCGTGGGCGGCCAAGCCGTACACCGCGGCCCCGGGCAGCGCCGCGACCACGTCGGCCAGCCGCACCTCCGGGAACAGGGGCAGCCCGAAGATGGCGCCCATCCCGGCACGCACCGTCTTAGGGCCGTACAGGTCAGCGGAGCCCAGAGCGGTGGCGAAAGCGGTGGCACCGAAGGCCACCGCCGCGCGCAGCAGCGTGCCCATGTTGCCCGGGTCGCCGATGCCGTCGGCGTAGACGACCAGCGCCTCGCCGGCCGTGCCCAAGGGCGCGTCCGCTGCGGACGAGCCGCTCGTGCCGGGCAGTGTCGTCAGCGCCCGGGGCTCGGGCAACGGAAACACCGCCATGACGTCCGGCGGTGTCTCGAGCGTGCTGATCTTCTCGGCGACGCGCTCCGCGACCGAGTACACGGCCGGCGGCGCCACGTGAGCGCCGTCCGCCGCCGGCCCGCCCTCGGCGTTCAGCCCAAGACGGGCGCTGAGCTCGACGGCGCGTTCGGCGCGCACGAACACGACCTGCGGCCGACGGCCAGCCGCGAGGCCGGCCGCGACAAGGTCGGCGCCTTCCACCAGAAAGGCGCCTTCACGCTCGCGGAACTTACGCTGACGCAGCGACGACGCCCTCTTTACGAGGGCGTTCTGGGCGCTGCCGAGTGGTTGGCCTAAAACCCCAAGCTGCTCGCCTGCCCAGCCGGCGTTCAGGCCGCTTCGAGGGCGGCGCGCGCCTGGTCGACGAGCGAGGCAAAGAACTTGGGGTCGCTCACGGCGAGCTCGGCGAGGATCTTGCGGTCGAGCTCGACTTGAGCCAGCTGCAGGCCGTGCATGAACTGATTGTACGAGAGGCCGTTCTCGCGCGCCCCGGCATTGATGCGGATGATCCACAGCTTGCGGAACTCGCGCTTGCGCACGCGCCGGTCGCGGTAGGCGTACTGGCCGCTGCGCTGCACCTGCTCCTTGGCCCGCTTGTAGCTGGAGTTCTTGGTGGCGCGGTAGCCCTTCGCCTGCTCGAGCACCTTGCGGCGCTTCTTGCGCGCGTTGACGCTCCGTTTGATACGAGACATGGTCCGTACTCCTTGGCACTACGCCGACCGGTGCTTGCGGCGCCGGCAGGCTGGTACTTCGTGTGCGTTGACCTAGCGCAGTCCGAGCAGGCGCTTGATCCCTTTGGTGTCAGCCGGACTGACGTCGTTCAGCTTGCGGAAGCCCCGCTTGCGCTTGGAGCTCTTGTGCTCCAGGAGGTGGCTCTTCATCCCGTGGCGACGGACGAGCTTGCCCGTGCCCGTGAGACGGAAGCGCTTCTTGGATGCGCTGTGGGTCTTGACTTTCGGCATACGTACCTCCCTTCCGCTACTTGACCGGCCCCAGCATCATGACCATGTTGCGCCCGTCTTGCAGGGGCTTGGACTCGATGATGCCGAATTCCTTGACGTCTTCGGCGAGCCGCAAGAGCAGCATCTCGCCGCGCTCCGGATGGACCATCTCACGGCCGCGGAACATGATCGTGACCTTGACCTTGTCTTTGTGCTGCAGAAAACGCACCACGTGGCCCTTCTTGGTCTCGTAGTCGTGCACGCCCACCTTGGGCCGGAACTTGATCTCCTTGATCACGATCTGGCTCTGGTGCTTGCGCGCTTGCTTGGCCTTGAGCTCGAGCTCGTAGCGATACTTGCTGTAGTTCATGATCCGGCACACCGGCGGATCGGACTGCGCGGCCACCTCGACGAGGTCGAGGTTGTGTTCGGCGGCGTACTCCTGGGCGAAGGCTATCGGCTTGATGCCGAGCTGCTCGCCCTTCTCGTCGATGAGACGGACCTGCGGCACCGTGATGCCGTCGTTGATGCGGATGCGGACCTCGTTGGCCCGGTCCCGCATGAACTTGTCTCTTGGAGAAAATGGTCTACCCATATACGGCAAAAGGCTCGCCAACGGCGAGCCCTCACGATCTCCTTTCTCGTGATGGACCCTGTCGGCCGGTGACAGGCGCAGGGTGGGGTGCTCGCAAGCTCCCTCTTGATGGCGCAGGGGAGTATACACGACGCGGCGACGGGCGTCGAATGGTCGCCACGAGCAGAGGCACCGACGCTACTTGTGCACGCGAAGCTTGACCTGACAGCGGCCGCCCTCTGCTGAGCGACGTAGGCAACCGTGGGACGCCACACGGCACGGTTCTCGGTGCCCACCCACGGCTTGACCACACGGCTGAAGCGACCGTCGGCGTCGGTCGTGACGACGGCGACCTACTTGAACGGGCCACCCTTGAGCTTCCGCGCCTGGACAAGGACAGACTGAAAGGCGAGCGCGGTATCCCCCGCCTGCCGCGTCCCCGTGAGCATGGCCTTCCTGTGGGCTCTGATCTTCGACGGCCCGGCCGCCAGCTTCAGCTGCGTGTCGGCCAACGTGGCCGTCCCGTGATGCGTCTGGGCATGACTCCCATGACACGTGTCGCAGGCGCCGAGAGTCTCGTAGTGCGCCTCATGGCAGGTCGTACAGCTCACCGTGGCGGCCGGGTCCGTGGCATGCAGGGTCTCCTGGCCGATCGCGCCGGTCTTGCTGTGACACGTGGTGCACGCCACGGCGCCGAAGGTGGCGGCATTGTGGCAGCCGGCGTCGCCGCAGGCCGGCGAGTTCGAGTAGACGATCTGCGGCCCGCCCGAGCTCGCGTTACCGACGTGGCACGAGGCGCAGTCGCTGACCGGGCGGTTCATCCCGACGTGACACGCCGTGCACACGGTGCCGCGACCCTCGTGACCGGCGGGCACCGCGGCGTAGGTGCCATTGTGGCAGGTCGCGCACGCGGGCGCGGGCCCCGCGGAGGCATCATGATGCGGGTTCCCGGCGTCATGGCAGTCGGCGCAGGTCTTGCCATACCCCGAGGCGCCGAGATGGGGGGTCACTCCGTGCGAGAAGGCGGTCGGGTAGGCGCCGTGGTCGCCGCTGGCCTGGAAGAGGTGGCAGTCCCGGCCGCAACTCACCGACGTGGCTGAGCCCGGTTCGTGGCAATCCCAGCACATCTGCGAGCCGGACGTCGTGTGGCCGGAGTGGCGGCCCACGTAGGCGGTGTTCGAGGCAGGCTTGTCCTTGTGACACCCGCTGCTGTCGCGGGTCGACTGCTTGGCTCCACCGTGCTCCCAATCCTCGTGGGCCGAGGCAGGCGCCGCCGCGACACGGAAGGCAAGCAGCAGAGCGATAAGGATGAGGAGCAGGGAGGTGGGACGCGCCGTCGGCCGACGCCGGGCGCGACGATTCGCCACGATACACCCTGAGGTTCAGCTAGCGGTTCGCGGTAGTAAAGAGGAACTGGGCGACAGATGCAGGAGATGACTTGTCGGCCCGGCCGGGAGTAGCATCCGTGGGGACCCGCGCCCAAGGAGGAGTCACGCCAAGCTTGTCCAGCCTGTCCCTTGTTGACGCCGACAGCGCCGTCGTGCCGGCCGACCGCGACGCCGTTGCGTCGCGTCTCCGGGCCGGCAGCTTCTTCTGGCTCGACATCCACGGACCCGACGCCGAAGGCCTCGCGCTGCTGCGCGACGTATTCGGCTTCCATCCGATCGCGCTGGAGGATTCAGAGCATTTCGGCCAGCGCCCGAAGCTCGACACCTACGACGACTACGTGATGCTGGTGGTCTACGGCGCGAACCGCGACGAGGACGACCTCGTCGAGGTGCACTGCTTCCTCTCCGAGCACTACCTCGTGACCGTTCATCACGACGACTGCCCGGCGTTCAGCGACCTGCGCACGCGCATGACCTCGCACCATCTCCACACCGACAATGCGGCCTTCGTCCTCTACGCGGTGGTCGATGCCTTGGCAGACAGCTTCTTCCCGTTGCTCAGCGAGTTCGACGACCGCATCGACGCCATCGAGGACCGCGTGTTCGAGGCCCCGGACGACGCCCAGCTCCAGGAGATCTTCGCGATCAAGCGCACGCTTGTGAGTCTACGCAAGGTGATCGCCCCGGAGCGCGACCTCTTCGCGCGCATCGCCACGGGCGTGGTCGAGATCCCGGGCATGTCGCCCGACGCGGAGCGCTCCTACCGCGACGGCTACGACCACCTGATCCGCACCAGCGACCTCATCGACAGCTACCGCGACCTGACGTCGGGCACGATGGACGTCTACCTGTCGACGGTGTCGAACAGGCTCAACGTCGTGATGAAACGGCTGACCATCGTGGCCACCATCTTCATGCCACTGACCTGGATCACGGGGTTTTTCGGGATGAACTTCGGCCGGCTGGTGCTCAACATCACCGGCTGGACCGCCTTTCTCACCTTCGGGCTGGCCACGCAGGTGCTCGCCGTGATCGTCATGCTCATCCTGTTCAAGAAGCAGGGCTGGATCTAGCCGGCTTGCGCTCGCCGCTCTTCGACGCGCCATATCTGGGCGTGATCCACGACGGAGAAGCCCAGACCCGCGTAGAGCGATTCCGCGGCAGGGTCCGAAAGCAGACCGAAAAGATGGGCGCCCGTGCGCACGTGATGGTCGAGGGCGGCGGACACCGCCGCGGCCGCGGCCCCACGGCGGCGATGGGCCAGCCGCGTCCCCACCGCGTAGATGCCCACGGTGGCCCCGCTACGACCAGTCCCCGCGGCGGACAGCGCCCGGCCGTCGCGACGCGTGAGGAACACGTCGGCGCTCTGCATGTCGGGCAGCCTCGGTCCCAGCATGGAGCGGATCCACTCCGGCGGGATCTCATAGGCGTCTCCAAGAACCTCGGCGGCGTCCATGATGCCGCTGAGGTCTGAGACGCGCTCCACGACGTACCCATGGTCGACGTGCCGCACGTCCGCGGAGTGCGCGCACATGAGCGGGATAGACCCCGGGGAGTCGAGGCCGAGAACGGCGGCCGCCTGAGCGGCCTCTTCGGCCGCCGGCGAGATGACGGCGATCGTGCCGGGCAGCCGTCGCTCGCGGAGCAGGCGCTCGAAGCGGCGCATGGCGGCGCCGACCCCTTCGGGTCCGAACACGTAGCCGAAGTTCATGTCGGCGAACGCCTCGCCACCGATCCCGAGGCTACCGCCCGGCATCAGCAGCGCCTCACCGCGCGCGGCCCCACGCACAAAAGCGCACCAGCCGTCGCCGACGGCACGCCCCAGGTCGACAAGCGAGACTCGTCGGGACCCCATGACGCTCCCTTCACACAGTGGGCCGCCCGCAGCGGTGCGACGAAGCCCCCCGGGACTGGCCGTCGGCCATGCGTCGCCGACCGCCCGGGAGTGCTCCACGTACAGTGTACGCTCGCGGGTCCGCGCGTGACCGTTGAGCGGACCGCGGCCCACGGCCGCGCGGCGTGGTCCCGCCCGAGTAGTAGAACAACGACAGGGGTCGGTAGGGATGCACCGCGGTGCTGATCTGGGCCAGCGTGTTGAGCAGGTACATCGCGACGGCCACACCGGCCCCTACGACAGTACCCGCGGACCGGCTCCCGGTGGCCGCGCCGGTGGTCAGGGTGATGCTGCCGATGGCGAGCGTAAGGAGCGTGAAGAGGAGTACCGCCTCGAAGATCGAGTCACGCAACATGGCCGGCCTCCTCCCCGGCGCCTGCGCCGGACGCGGCCGGCGCGGAGTACCCCGGGTTCTCGCCGTACAACGCGAGAAAGACGTCCTCAAGGTCGGGCTCACGGCTGGTCAGCGTGACGACGTCGAACTGGGCGAGCTTCTTGACGGCGGCGTCGAGCGGACCGCTCACCGTGAGGCGCAGCGTATGGCGGTCGGCGGCACGCGGGACCTCGGTGCCGTTCTCGACGACCGCGGTCACGCCGGAGACGCCGAGAAATGCCGCGGCGGGCACCGGCGCGGCGAACGTCACCTCGATCTCGCGGAGCGCCCGTCCGGTGAGCTCGCCCACGTCCTCGATGGCAACGAGCGTGCCCTCGCGCACGAAGGCTACGGTGTCGCACGCGCGCTGTGCCTCGGGGAGCACGTGCGACGAGAGGAGCACCGTCTGCCCGGCCTCGCCGGCCTCCTAGACCAGGTGGTAGAACTCGTGCTGGACCAGCGGGTCGAGGCCGGACGTGGGCTCATCGAGGATGAGCAGCTCCAGCCTGTGCATGAACGCCTGGATCAGACCGAGCTTGCGTTTGTTGCCCGTCGAAAGGTCGGCGACCCTTCTGCCGGCGTCGAAGTCGAGGCGCCGGCACAGATCGTCGACGTAACCCGAGTCGACGCCGCCGCGCAGGTTGGCAAAGTAGCGCAGCGTCTCGTGCCCGGTGAGCCGCCCGTAGAGGCTCAGCTCGCCGGGCAGGTACCCGCTGCGCCGCCTGATCGCGACGCCGTCTCGGCGGCTGTCGAGGCCGAGCACTGCGGCCCGTCCCGTGGTCGGCCGGATGAGGTCCAGCAGCACGCGAATGGTCGTCGACTTGCCGGCGCCGTTGGGGCCGAGGAATCCGAACACGCGGCCTGGCGGGACCTCGAGATCGAGGTCGACGATGCCGCGCTGCCGGCCGTACGTCTTCGTCAGACGCTGGGTGAGGATCGCCGCGGTCATGCTCGCTCACCCTCCTCTCGTTGCCTCCGGCGCGCTCTCGGCTCACGGAGGCTTGGTAGGCGCAGTCTACGCGGTACGCGGCGTGCGCCAAGCCCCCGCGGACGTGGCGGGGCTCCTTGCTCCAGCTGTAGCCGTCCGGCAAGGCTGTGCCCTCCCGCGTCTGCCGATATGCTTATCGACACGCACCGGAGGACGTGTGCGTCGCGAAAGACGGGAGGGATGACGATGAGTGTCGCGGTCCAGGCGGTCGGAGAAGGCTTGCTGGGCGAGGCCCGCGCCTCCGTCGCCGCCTTCACCCTCGGGCTTCTTCTCACCTTTCTCGGGGTGCGCATCAACACGCGCCTCATCCGCGCCAAGGTGAAGTGGTGGTTCCACGACATCGAGTCCGAAGGCGGCCTGCACGTCCACCATATGGTCATCGGGGTCGTGTTGATGGTCGTCACCGGGCTCGTCCTCATCTCCACCACGCCCGAGGGGCTCTCGCTGCAGCTGTGCGCCCTGGTGTTCGGCGCCGGCGTGGCGCTCACGCTCGACGAGTTCGCCCTGATCCTACGCCTGCAGGACGTCTACTGGACGTCGGAGGGCCGCCTCTCGGTGGACGCCGTGATCGTCGCCGTATGCGCCGGATTCCTCATCATCCTGGGGTTCAATCCGGCGGGAACAGGCAACTCGGGACTCACCGGGGGCGCCGCTGCGGCGGCCGTCGGCGTCACCATCGCCATCAACCTCTGCTTCGCCGTCATTTGCCTCTTGAAGGGCAAGTACTGGACGGGCTTCTTCGGCATCTTCGTGCCGATCGTGGGGGTCGTCGGGGCGATCCGCGTGGCGCGGCCGAACTCGCCGTGGGCACACCGGCGCTACGAGAAAAAGCCCAGGAGACTCGCCAAGGCGCAGCACCGCGAGGACCACGTCAACGCCACGTGGCGTGCCTGGCGTGAAGCATTCTTCGACCTGATCGCGGGGAAGCCGCACATGCCGAGCGTGAGCGCCACCGCGCCGACGGCGGAGGCAGCGCAGCCAGCCGCGGCAGCGCTGCCGACGGCGGCATCAGCGCCGGCCGAAAGCGAGCAGCCGACGCCGGTGCCGGTGAAGCCGGACGATCCGGCCTGATCAGGCGCCGCCGGCGACGATCTGCAGATCGTCGAGGAAGCGGCGCTGCGCCGGCACGATGGCCTCGCGCGCCGTCGGCAGGTCGAACCAGGCGGCGCGGTCTACCTCGGGGAACTCCGCCTGCCTCCCGGAGCGCGGCGGCCACTCGATCGCGAAGGCGTTGCTCACGATCGCCGCGGGATCGCAGTCGTGCTCTACCGCCCAAACGTAGATGAGCTTGTGATGGTGCGCCTTGACGCCGCCGAGGGGCTGGAAGGGCCCTTCGGGCTCCAGCCCCGTCTCCTCCTTCACCTCGCGCCGGGCGACGGCCAGAAGGTCGACGCCGGCGGCACGGTTCCTCGCCTTGGCAGCCATCACCGTCTCCGGCGCCGGACCGAGCTCGTCCGCCTCGGCCTCGCCTTTGGGGATGCTCCAGGCGCCGGCGTCCTTCTTGGCCCAGTACGAACCGCCGGGGTGCACGAGCAGCACCTCGAGGCGGTGCCCACCTGACTCGCGGATGGCGACGCGCCGATACAACAGGAGCCCTGCACTCACGGATGGCATACCGCAAGTATCGCATGGGTAGTGTCCGGGCCAATGGATCGCGGGAGGCGTCCCTCTGGGGCTGAAAGGAGTCGACGTGTGCACACGCGCACTCTGGTCGAGCGGGGGCGAGCCCGGCAAGGGCATCGTCGTCGTGGGCCGCAACATGGACTGGATGGAAGACACGCGCACCAACCTGTGGGCGCTGACGCGGGGCATCGCCCGCGACGGGATGACGTCGGGCGAGACCGTGAGGTGGACGTCGAGATACGGCAGCGTGGTGGCCGCCATGTACGACGTCGTCTGCGTCGACGGCGTCAACGAGAAGGGCCTGGCGGTCAGCGGTCTCTACCTCACCGAGGCGGACTATGGCGAGCGCGACGAGCGCCGGCCCGGCCTCGCGATCAGCGTCTACGGTCAGTTCCTTCTGGACATGTTCGCCACCGTGGCGGAGGCGGTGGCGTGGTGTGAGACCAGTGATTACCAGGTGTGCTCCGCAGCCTTGGGATCGAGCGGCAAGCCGGGCACAGGCCACATCGCGCTGGCCGACGCCGCAGGCGACTCGGCCATCATCGAGTTCCTCGACGGCGTGCAGCACGTCCACCACGGCACGCAGTTCACGACGATGACGAACTCACCGCCGTTCGACCAGCAGATCGCGGCACTCCCCGACTACGCCGGTTTCGGCGGCGTGAAGCCGCTGCCCGGCACCACGCAGGCGGACGACCGCTTCGTGCGCACCGCTTACTACCTCGCCCATCTGCCCGCGACCGACGACGAGCGCCAGGCGATCGCCAGCGTGCTCAGCGTGACCCGCGGCGCGGCCCAGCCGTTCGGCACCGTCGACCCGGCGCGGCCCAACATCTCGGCGACGCGCTGGAGCACGGTCGCCGACCTGACCGACAAGGTGTACTACTTCGAGTCCACGACCAGCCCCAACATCGTCTGGGTGCGGCTCGACGCCCTGGACTTCAGCCCGGGAGCCCCGGCCCTGAAGCTCGACCTCGTGAGCGATCCGGACCGCGTCGGTGACGTCTCCGCAGCCTTCGCTCCCGGCGAGACTCTGGCGTACCTGCCCGCGGGCGGCACGACGTCCTGACGGATGCAGACAACGAGACGCCGGGGCGGGCGCTCTCGCGCCCGCCCCGGCGTCTCACGGCGTGGGTCGGCTGGAACCTGAAGCGCGGGTCAGCTGGCGCCTGAGCCCGCCAGCACGGCCGAGAACACCTGCCACGCGAGCAGGGCCTTGGCCGTCAGGCTGAGGATGATGTACGTCTTCTCGCCGACCAGGTAGTTCTTCCAGGGCCCGATCTTCTTGTACTGCAGCCACATGTTGATGGCGAACACGTTGAAGAAGATGAAGAGGCTGGCGATGATCCCGTAGACGAACGTCGGCGGCGACGGACCGTCGAGCCCCGGGCTCCACACGTAGATCACGATGATGACCCACGGGATGATGCCGGCGAAGGTGCCGAACCAGAACGAGAGCCAGCTAGGCTTGCCCGGCGTCTCGTACTTCTCCATGAGCAGACCGAAGAGGATCATGCTGGCGTTGACGCCGAAGATCGCGAGCAGCGCCGCGACGTCGCTGACGCCGGTGATCATGCTGATGAGCACGATCATGATCGACGAACTGAAGAAGTACTCGATCCAGCGCCCGTAGTTGCGGTCCTGCTGCAGGTTGCGCTTGTACCACTCGAACACGCCCGGCATGGCGATGATGAACAGCGCCGCGGCCGAGATGGCGAGAAACGCGAACACGCCCCAGCCGAGCGGCAGATCAAACAGCGTGTTGAGCTCGGGCGGCGTGCCGGGAGGCCCGGTCATGTAGGTAGACGTCACGGGCAGGCTGAAGCCGTTGGTCAGGATCGCGATGGCGGCGGCCTGAACGCCGAGGATCAGACCGACGATGATGTTCCACCAGCGCAGGCGACTCAGGCGCCGGTCGTCAGTGATGTCTTTGGCCATGTCGTGCTCCTTCTTCAGTCGTGAGCGCCGTCGACAAAGACGGCGATGTCGGGTCTTGTGTGCCTGCACGTCATCGGGCGCACGCCTCAGCAGCGGTGCTTTCGATGATCGCGATGAAGCCGTCAAAGAATCGGCCTACGGCCTGACGCTCGGCGTCGTCCAGGCCCTCGGCCAGCTCGAGGATCTCCAGCGCCATGGGCGCGATCTCCGCGGTGAGATCCTCGTCTGCCTTCTGCGTGCGCGTCACAAGGACCCTGCGGCGGTCGGCGGGATGCCGCTCGCGCACCACGTGGCCACTCTGCTCGAGGCGATCGACGAGCGCGGTCATCGCCCCCGAGGTCATCTGCAACCGGCGCGCCAGTTCACTCGGGCCGACGCTCCCGTCGACGTCCAGATACTCGAGCGCAAGCATCTCGGGGACGCTGATACCGACCTCGCGAGACAGGGCGACCATGAGGCGCGACATGGCTATGTCGAGTCTGCGTGTCGCCCAGGTGATGTCTTCGGCTGTGTACTCGTGACTCATTGGGTATCCTCGTTCGAGAAGTCTCTCGACAATCAAGATACCCAACTGTGGAGAATAACTATCATCCGGCTCCGCCGCGGAAGAGACGGAGCCCCAGATGAGTGCTCGGCTCCCTCAGGCCTCCTCCACGGCGCGCCGGCGGCGGCGCGCGAGCATGACCACGACGAGGATGACGATCACCGCTCCGGCAGCGACCAGCGCCCAGATCCAGGTCGACGACGTGCCGGCGGCTTCGACCCCTGCCTTGGGCTTGACGGTCAGATAACTCTTCTGGCTGGCGCCCCTGAAGAATGCCTGGCCACCGCCCAGCTCGTTGTAGATCCACCCATCCCACTTCGCCGTGTTGACGGCCTGCAGCAGCTTCGGGTAGACGGTGATCGACTGCGGGTTGTCGGCGTACATCGCCTCCTGCGCGTCGTAGACGTGCGCGGCGCGCTTCTGCGGGTCAAGCTCGCGGGCCTGCAGCTGGTACGCGCCGTCGTACGCCACGTTGGACCAGCAGGGCTCGTTCCAGCCCTCGATCTGCGCGGTCGTGTAGGAGTCGAGCGTCTGCGTGGGATCGGCGTACCCGTACCAGGTCCACAGGTACATGTCGAAGTCGGGGGCGTAGGTGTCGCCCACGTAGTTCCAGATACGGTCGTTGTAGACGCCCTCGTCGACGACCTGGAAGTCGATGTCAAGGCCGATGTCACCGAACCAGCCGGTGATGAGCTTGGCGGCGCTCTGGGTCTGGATGGCGCCGGCCGGGGCCCACAGGCGCAGCTTGATGGGCTTGCCCTTGTACTCGCGCGTACCGTCGCCGTCGGTGTCCTTGTACCCGGCCTCGTCCAGGAGGCTCTTGGCCTTTTCGAGGTCGAAGGTGCGCAGCACGCCGGCCGGAGGCTGCCAATGGAAGTCCGGGTCCTTCCAGTTGTCGGGGGGGAGCACCGTCGTACCGGGCACCGCGTACCCCCCGTAGGCGATCGACACCAGTTTCTCCCGGTCGATCGCGTAGTCCAGAGCGACGCGGAACTTGGCGTCCTTGAGCACCGGGTCACCCAATGAGCCGGCGCCGGTGTAGCAGTTGAAGTTCAGGTAGTCCCAGTTGAACATCACGAAGGCGATGGCCTTGATGCCGGGAGTGTTCTTGAGCTTCGTGAACTCCGCCGGCGGGATGTTGTGGGCGGCGTCGATGCGGCCGGCGGCGAGATCGGCCACCATCGTGCTGGGGTTCTTGTAGATCTGGAAGATGAGCTCGTCGACGCCCGGCGCCCCTTGCCAGTACTCCTTATTGGCCTGCAAGCGGAGGTAGGAGCCGCGTTTCCACTCCACGACCTGGAACGGGCCGCTGCCGACGGGCAGTGCGTTCCTGTACGTCGTCGCCGCCGTTTTCGGTTGGATCTTCTCCCAGATGTGCTTAGGCAGGATAGGGATCCACAGGCGCAGGATGTTGGACTTGGGCTTGTCGGTGACGAGCTGGACGGTGTAGTCGTCGACCTTGACCGCCTTCGTGATGCCCTTTGCCGTTCCCGAGAACGCCGGCATCTCGTTGTCGATGACGTAGTTGTAGGTGAAGACCACGTCGTCGGCGGTGAGCGGCTGTCCATCCTGCCACGTGATGTTCTTGTGCAAGTGGAAGGTCCAGGTCTTGCCGTCGGGCGAGGACTCCCAGCTCTCGGCGATGCCGTCCGGCCCCGGGCCGAAGTCCTCCGGGCGCCGCTCGACGAGGTACTCGTAGTTCTGTGAGAAGACCTCGAAGGCCAGCTCGGTGTAGCCCACAAATGGGTTCAGGTTATCGACGTCCTCGGTGACCCCGATGCGCAGGACGACCTTTTCGCCGGGGCTCGGCGAAGCGCTTGCCGCGGCGGCCCGGGCGCTCAGACCGAACGGCCCCGCGCCGAGGAAGGCGAGCGCCGCCACGGCCGCAACGGCGCCCGCCACGAGTCCCGCGGCGAGCCGCAGCCGACGCGCGCGGCGGGACGGCTGGGTGATGCGCTCCGGCTGCGCTTGCATGAATGACCCCCCTGTTCGCCTCACTCGCTGCGGATGGCGCCGTTCTGGGCGCCGTACTGCCCATACACGGTGGTCACGAGCCGGGGCAGCCTGCCGCGAGCCCGACCCTGCTCCTGGGCGCGGTCGCCGCTCTCGAAGGCCCAAGCGACCGACTTGACCAGCGGCCAGCGCAGGGGCTCGGGCGGCACGGTGGCGAGCGGCCGCCCCACGACCGGCATCCGGCGCCACTCGTCGTCCTCACGGAGCACCAGCGAGCTGAGGATCTTGCCGCCCAGCTTGGTACTGGTGAGGCCGTGCCCCGAGAAGCCGAGGCCGGCGTGCACGTTGCCGCCGGGCGCCGTCTCGAAGAACGGCAGCGCCGTGCTCGTGATGTCCATCGGTCCGCTCCAGGCGGCGTGGAAACGCACGCCCTCGAGCTGCGGGAACAGCCAGGTGAGGCCGTGCGCGGCCATCTCGGCCAGTCGCGGCGAGCTGAGCACGCGGCCCTCGATGCGGCCGCCGTACACGATGCCCATGGCGCCGCCGCCGATGGCGATGCGGCCGTCGGGCGTTGTGCGCAGGTAGTAGAGCATCTCGCGGAGGTCGGCGACGCCCATATGGGAGGTCCAGCCGAGTACTTCGATGAGCTGCGGGATCGGCTCAGTGACGACCATGAAATCGGTGCACACGGCGAAGGCGCGGCGGAAGTGCGGCTGCGTGATCGCCCAAGCGCCGGTCGTCAGCACGACCTGGGCGGCGGACACCGAGCCGGCCGGCGTGACCACGCGCGCCGGCCGGCCGGCCTCGACGCGCAGCATGGGCGTGCCCTCGAAGATGCGCACGCCTCGCTCGAGCAGCACCCGCCGCAGCTCGCGGGCGAGCTTGGCCGGCTGGATGACGGTCAGATCGGGGGTGATCACGCCGCCGACGAAGCGCGGTGAATCGGCGACGCTCCGCGCCTCGGCGACGTTCACGCACCGCAGACGGTCGGCGTAGCCGTGCTTCTCGAGCAGGCGAAAGGTCTCTTCGTCCGGCCCCGCCTGCCACTCGCCGGCGCGGGCGTACAGGATGCCCTCGTGGTAGGCGTCGATACGCGCCTCGTGGCGCACGACCCAGGCGTCGAGCTCGTTCACCATGTCGGCGAGGGCGGCGGCGTAGGCAACCCCGCCAGATTCGCCGAGCGAGCCGCACAGCGCCGACAGGCCGGTCCACGAGGGCGAGAAGAAGCCGCCGTTGGCGCCGCTGCCGCCGGCGCCGCAGATGTCGGCCTCGAGCAGGACGACGCCCAGCTGCGGCGCGCGTTCGCTAAGCTCGTAGGCGGTCCAGAGGCCGGCGAAGCCGCCGCCGATGACGCACACGTCGGCGGCCACGTCGCCGGACAGCGCAAGACACGCGGCGCCGGGATCGGCGGCCAATGCCTCGTCGAGCCAGTAGCTGCGCGCCCCGACAGGCGGCACACCTCCGCTCGGTCTCTCCCCGGCCGCAGATCCGCGCCACTGCTTCATACCGTTCTCCCATCCGTCATTCCATTGGCACAGTACATGAGATTCTCTTGCAGAGGCGGGCGTCAAGGAGTGGGCGCACTCCGCAGAGCCGTGAGAGTCCCCCAGACCGCGACCGGTCAAGAGCCCGGGCGCCTGGTGTCGCCCCACCTGCCTGTCAGCTGGATCGTGCGGCGCGCTCGGAGGCAGGTACCGTGGAGACGATCTCGCGGAGCGTCTTGCGCGCGCCATCAGACAGCATCGGTCCGCGCTCATCGGCGGCCGTGACGAGGTGCGCCGCGCGCCGGCCCACCTACAGCCCGATGACCTCGAAATCCAGCGCGAGCGCGGCGCGGCCCAGCTGATGATCGTGCGTCGCGAACACGAGGTCAGGCGCTCGTCGATCGCGCCACGTGAGCGCTGTGGCCAAGTGAACGGCATCAAGGGTCTTGAGCGCGACGGGATACGGCTCTCCCGCCCTACGCAAGATCGACAACGACGGCATCAGGCGTCGCATGCGCCTGAGATGCTTGTAAGCAAGCTGCCGCCGCTCACCGGATTCGTCCGTACTGAGCCGACGAAGAAGGCGCGCTGCTTCGATGGCACGCATGCACTCGACCTCCGCAAGAAAGGAGGTCACGCGCTCGTCGAAGTCGAGAAGGGCCGTCAGCGTATCGGGCTGCTGAAGCACGAAGCGAAGGATGACCGACGAGTCGACGTAGGCGATCATGACTCAGCCTCCGGCGGCTCGTCTGCCGCACGACGTGCCCGGATGGCTTCCTCAGCCACACGATCGAGCCGCAGATCGCGAGCGTCGCGATCGTCGCGGATAAGGGCGACCACGTCGATCGACCGTCCGAGCGGCGGCAGGACGACTGTGCCCCACAATGCCGGGTCCTCTGTGGGTTCGATGATCTCGAGATCGTCGATGTCCTCCGGCTCGTACGGACCAAGGGTCGCCACCGGGATATCGCGGCTGACGACGGTGAACGACGCGCCCTCGCGGACCTCGCGAAGGTAGTGGCTGAGCTTGGCTTTGAGTTCGGCGACGGACACGCTCTTCATGGTCACAGTATGACCAGAAATGGTCAAGATGACAATGGCCGTCTCGTGGGTGGCGTTGCCGTAGAGCGCGGGCCCCGTTGGGTCAGATGAGCGCGAGCGTCCGGAAGGAGAGCTCGAGCGCGTCCCGATCGGTATCCCAGAGCTCCGGTGGCTGGACCATGAGCCGCATGGCCAGAAGCGAGCGCCGCGATCCAGCCTTCGGCCGGCCGCGCGGCGATGAAATGCGCCGTCGGCAGATCCACCTGCCCGGCAGCGACCGCCGCCGCGCCCGCATCACCGTTGCCCCCCGCCCCGTCTTCGGCAGCCGCGTCGAGGCGCGCGAAGCGCGGGTCGATCTCGAACTCCACGCCGAGCACGGCGTCGCGCACGAGATCCATGACTCCTCCGGCTACGCCGGAAGCCGCCGCTCGGCGATCTCGGCGGCGATCCGCGTCACGGCGTCGGCGAGCAGCGCGGACCCTTTCTGCTCGCCGCGCTCGCGCACCGCCACCTCGCGGGTCTCCTGCTCCTTGTCGCCGACCACCAGCAGATACGGCACCTTCTGCAGCTGGCCGTCGCGGATCCTGCGGCCCATACTCTCGCTGCGCTCGTCGAGATCGGCGCGGATGCCCGCCTGGTGCAGCGCGCCGAGCACTTCGTGGCCGTAAGCCGCATGCCGGTCGGCGATGGGGATGACGAGGGCCTGCACTGGCGCCAGCCATGTAGGCAGGTTGCCGCCGTAGTGCTCCAGCAGGATACCCATGAAGCGCTCGATGCTGCCCAGCAGCGCGCGGTGGATCATGACCGGCCGATGCTCTTCGTTGTCGGCCCCCGTATAGGTGATGTCGAGGCGCTCCGGCATGGCGAAGTCCACCTGGATGGTGCCGCACTGCCAGGTGCGGCCCATGACGTCCCTGATGTGGAAGTCGATCTTGGGGCCGTAGAAGGCGCCGTCGCCCGGGTTGAGCACGTAGGTCAAAGGCTCACCGTCGGCGCCCTTTTCGGCGTCGAGCACGCGGGAGAGGGTGCCCTCCGCCCGCTCCCACATCTCGTCGCTGCCGATGCTCTTGTCAGGCCGCGTGCTCAGCTCGATCTTGACGTCGCTGAAGCCGAAGGCGGCGTAGATCTGGTGCATGAAGCGCACCACGCCACGGACCTCGTCTTCGAGCTGCTCGGGCGTGCAGTAGATGTGCGCGTCGTCCTGCGTGAAGTAGCGCACGCGGAAGAGGCCGTGGAGCACGCCGCTCATCTCGTGACGGTGTACCTGGCCGAGCTCGGCGAGGCGCAGCGGCAGGTCGCGGTAGGAGCGCCGGCGGCTCTTGTACACGAGCAGGCCGCCGGGGCAGTTCATGGGCTTCACGGCGAACGGCTGCCCGTCGATCTGCGTGAAGTACATATTGTCCTTGTAGTTCTCCCAGTGGCCGCTGAGCTCCCAGAGCTCGCGGCGCAGGATCTGCGGCGTGCGGATCTCCTCGTAGCCGGCGGCCACGTGCTCGGCGCGCCAATAGTCGATGATGGCGTTCCAGATGCGCATACCCTTGGCGTGGAAGAACGGAAAGCCGGGGCCCTCCTCGTGGAAGCTGAAGAGATCGAGGTCGCGGCCGATGCGGCGGTGGTCGCGCTGGCGGGCCAGCTCGAGGGCCTCAAGGTGGGCGGCCAGCTCTTCTTTCGTGGCGAACGCGGTGCCGTACACGCGCGTGAGCATCGCGTTCTTCTCGTCGCCGCGCCAGTAGGCGCCGGCCAGGCTGGTGAGCTTGAAGGTACCGTTGCCCAGCTTGTTGGTGCTCGGCAGGTGCGGGCCGCGACAGAGGTCGACGAAGTCGCCCTGGGTGTAGACGCTGATGGTCTCCTCGCCGGGGAGGTCCTCGATGAGTGCGACCTTGAAGGGTTGATCGGAGCTGGGGCCTGCCGGAGCGGCTGCGCCCGCCGGCCCGAAGACCGCCAGCGCCTCCGCGCGCGTCAGCTCGGCGCGCGTCACCGGCAGGTTCTGGCTGACGATCTTCGCCATCTCCTTCTCGATGCGCACGAGGTCGGTCTCGGTGACGGGCTCGGGGAGCTGGAAGTCGTAGTAGAAGCCGTTCTCGATGGTGGGTCCGATGGCGTACTTGGTGCCCGGAAACAGGCGGAGGATGGCCTGCGCCATGATGTGCGAGGCGGAGTGGCGCAGCACGTCGATCGCGTCGGGGTCGTCGCCCTTGAGCGTGACGATGTCGACGCTGTCGCCGTCGTGAAGCGGTGCCGAAACGTCAACCAACAGGGTGACGTCGGGGTGGGAGGCGGCGGTCACGCGGCCCGCGATGGCGGCTTTCGCCAGGCGCGGGCCGATCGCCGCCGCCGCATCGCGCACGCTGGCGCCGTCGGCGAGTTCCAGAGGAGAGCCATCGGGGAGGGTGATCTGCATGGGGACACCGGTCCTTTGCGGTTCTCGCGCCCGCTGACCTTTGCGGGGGCTGTTGACCGGAGAATCCTAACAGACCGAGCCTGCGGGGCGCTCAGCGGCGGAAAGGGTGAGGCCCCCGGCAGCGCGGCGGGAAGGACGACGGTGGCGTGCGTCAGCGAAGGGTGGCCAGGGTCGTGCTCCGGCGGTGGTTGTGCAGCACCTTCCACATCACGGGCGTCTGCGCGCCCAGGGATGTCCCGGTCGATCAGCACCAGCCCAGGAGTACCGGCAGCCGTGAGCAGGTCGAGCGCGTCGGCGCCGTCGCCGGCCTGTACCAGCCCGACTCCCTGACCCTCAAGGGTCTCGGCCAGCTTGCGTCGCGAAACCTCACTTCCGTACGCGATGAGCACATCTATTGCGCCTGCCCTTCCTCGCCCTGGCCCGCGCGACGCGTGGCACGATCCCCCCACTGAAGATGTTCGGGCGCTCGTTTCCCGCCGGCAACAGGCTCCTTCCCCCCCGTGTTGCGAGCCCGGGCTCAATGTTGCCAGCCCGGATGACGATGATGAGTGTGAACGGGCACCAAGACGGCTCATACGGCCGTCGTGAAACGCACGGGGAATGATGGAAACCACTGAGAGTCAGACGCCGCCCGCCGCAGCTCCGGCCGCGGTCCCGCAGCCGCTCGAGCAGATCGGGCGCCCCGCCGCGAGCACAGGCGCCCGCGCCCCGCGCACCGGCTTCTTCGCCCGCCTTCCCCGGCGACAGCCCGCCGCGGCGCAGCCGACGCTCTGGTCGATGACTCTGCAATGGGCGGTAGCCGCGGCGATCGTCGTCGCGCTCGCCTGGGCCACGTTTGCGACCCACGGCTGGATCCCGATCCTCTCGCCGTTCGATCTCGTCGTCCACGAGATCGGCCACGTACTCTTCGTGTGGGCGCCGACCCTGCTCATGCAGATGGGCGGGTCCATCAACCAGGTGGCGCTGCCGCTGATCATCGCCGCCTTCTTCTGGTGGCGCCGCGACGACTTCGCGGTGATCGTCCTCCTCGCCTGGGCGGCTGAGTCGCTGAACAACGTCTCGATCTACGTCGCCGACGCCCAGGACATGGTCCTGTCCCTGGTCGGCGACGACGGCTCCGGTGCCGGCCACGACTGGCACAACATCCTCGGCACGCTGGGCTGGCTCGAGTCGACCGACGCCATCGCGAACGTAGTTCGCACCGCGTCGGTCTGCCTGTTCATCGTGGCGCTCGGGCTGGCGGCGTTGGGGTTCTACCGGGCGCGTCGGGCGTAGCCTCCCCGCGCCTCAGTCGGGGTCGCGAGCTCAGCCGGTGAGCAAGCTCTGCACGCGCATCATGAAGTCGTTGAGGTTGGCGGCGTACTCTGGCGAGCCGTCGATGCGCACGTAGCCCTTGCCCACGCCGTCCACGAAGTCGACCTCTTTGTTCATCACCGCGAGGGCGCCGTCGACGCCGTTGAAACGCATGTGGACAAAGGGGCGGCGGCGCTCGTAGACGCCCCGCCCGGCTTTGGTCTGCCCCGCGCGCACGCGCAGGTAGGCGGCGATGCCCTCGGGCTCGACCGAGAACTGGTAGATGCGGTCGGGCTGCTTGGCCGTCCAGCGCTCCATCTCGGGGTCGCCGCCCTTGTTGTACTGGCTCAGAGCGGTGGTGATCATGTAGAGGGTGAGCTTGAGCTTGAGGCGCCGCTTGGCCGGATCGGTGGGGTTCGAGCTCGGCAGCATCAGCTTGAGCGCGAGGAGGAGCTGCACGACCTTGGTCAGCAGCGCGGGCCGGTGGAACCCCTTGATGCCGGGCAGCAGCGTCTTGCCGGCGAAGAAGTCGTTGAGCTTCTGCAGCGAGGCGAACGTGAAGGTGATGTCGGGGCTGGGGGCGCCGCCGCCGGCGTCCCAGAAGCCCTGCTCCACGCGGACCTCGCCGTTCTCGAACCACAGATAGGCGCCCACCGGGTGGGGCTGATTCTTGGCCACGAACTGCACCGTGGCGTGGACGTGCGCGAAGCGCTTCGCCATCGCCGGGTCGTCCTCGAGCAGCACCTTGACGGTGGGCAATGCGGCCTGCAGAAAGAGGCGCGTGCGGAGGAACTCGCGGGTGCGCGCCTGCGGCAGGTCGTGGGCCGGGGCGCGAGGCGCAGGGTGCGCGCCCATCAGTGCTCGTCCTGCCAATCCTCGTCGGCCTCGAACTCGCGATGCAACAGCTCGCGCACCTGGCCGACGATGCCGTCTCCGTCGATGCAGTAGTGGCTGTAGAGGTCTTCCGGGTAGCCGACCTCGCTGTAGCAATCGGGCAGGCCGCTCTTGGCGAAGGCGCAGCCCTTGCCGCTGGCGGCGATCACGTCGGCGACGGCGCTGCCGAGGCCGCCGATCACGTTGTGCTCCTCGACGACGAGGATGCGGCGCGTGTCGATGACGGCCGCCATGATGGCCTCTTCGTCGATGGGCTTGATGGTGTGCACGTCGAGGACGCGTACGCTGATGCCGTCCTGGTCCCTGAGCAGCTTGGCGGCCTCGGCGGCGTGGTACACGGCGACGCCGCAGGCGATCACCGTGATGTCGGTGCCCTCGTTGATGGTCACCGCCTTACCGATCTCGAAGCCGTAGTCGTCGTTCTCGAAGTGGGTGGGCTCGAAGCCCCGGCCTAGACGGATGTACACGGGGCCGGGGCGCAGCACCGCGGCGCGCACGGCGTTGGCCGTCTCCCAGCCGTCGGCCGGCACGATCACGCACATGTTGGCCAGCGAGCGCTGGATGGCGATGTCCTCGGTGCAGTGGTGGGTGGTGCCGGCCTGGCCGAAGCTCACGCCGCCGTGCGTGGCGATGATCTTGACGTCGAGGTTCTGGTAGCAGATGTCGGTGCGCACCTGCTCGAGCGCGCGCATACTGGCGAACGCCGACATGGTGCTGACAAACGGCAGCAGGCCGCTCTTCGCCATTCCCGCGGCGATGCCGAAGAGGTTCTGCTCGGCGATGCCGACGTTGAACACGCGCTGCGGAAACTTGTCCTGAAAGACGCCGATCTTGGTGCTGCGCGCCAGATCGGCGGTGAGCGCCACGATGCGCGCGTCTGCCTCGGCCAGGTCGCAGAGCACGCGTCCGTAGATCTCGGCCTGCGTGAGCGTGTTGGCGTCGTACACGTTCCAGGTGGTACCGGTGACCTCGGTCATGACGCACCTCCCGTGATCGACGCCTTGGCCTTGGCGGCGAGCTCGGAGTCGATGCTGCCGTAGTGCCACTTCACCTGGTCTTCCATGAAGCCGACGCCCTTGCCCTTGACGGTGTTGCAGATGATCATCGTGGGGGCGCCCTTCGTAGCCTGGGCGCCCTCGATGGCCGCGCCGATCTGGGCGTAGTCGTGGCCGTCGATCTCGCGCACTTCCCAGCCGAAGGCCCTCCACTTCTCGGCCAGCGGCTCGAGGCTCATGATGTCCTCGGTGCGGCCGTCGATCATCATGTGGTTACGGTCGGTGAACGCCGTCAGGGTGTCGATCTTGTAGTGATGCGCGGCCATGGCCGCCTCCCACACGGAGCCCTCGTTGCACTCGCCGTCGCCGAGCAGGCAGTAGGTGCGCCAGGACTGCTTCTGGAACCTGGCGCCCAAGGCCATCCCCACCGACATCGACAGGCCGTGCCCCAGCGAGCCGGTGCTCGCGTCGACGCCCGGCACTTTGTTGCCGTCGAGGTGCATGCCGAACGGGCTCTTGAAGTGGTTGAACTCCTTGAGCAGATCCTTGCTGTAGTAGCCCTTGTCGGCCAGCACGGCGGCAAGGCCGACCCCCCCGTGCCCCTTGCTGAGCACGAAGCGGTCGCGCTCCGGCCAGCCGGGCTCGGCGGGCTTCACGTTGAGGTAGTGGTAGTACAGCGCCGTCAGCACGTCGGTCATGCTGAGGGCGCCGCCGATGTGGGCGCCGCCGGCCCACACGGTGACGTCGACCATGTCGCAGCGCAGCTGCCTGGCCTTGGCCTGCAGGCTCCTGATCTCCTCCGGTGACAGTGGCATCAGCTACCCCCTTGCCCCTCGGGGCTCTTCTCCAGCGCCGCGAACGCGTCGTCCACGATCGCCAGGGTACGGTCCAGGTCGTCCTGCGTGTGTGCGCAGCTCATGAACCAGTTGTGGTGCGAGGTCATGTAGGCGCCGCGGCGCGCGCACTCGCTGCAGAAACGCTGGTGCAGCATGAGGCTCGGGTCGTCGGTGAGGCGCAGATACGGCATGCTCGGCACGCCCGTGACCTTGAGTTCGTAGCCATGCTCGTCGGCGAGGCGCTGCATGCCGCCGGTGAGGGCGCGGCCGTAGTCCTGCATCCTGGCGGGCGCATCGAGGCGCTCGAGCTCGGCGAGGCAGGCGAGCCCAGCCGCCATGGGCACCGCCTGGTACCAGTAGCTGCCGGTGTAGAAGACCTTGGCGGCCTCGCCTTTGAGGGCCTCGATGCCCACGAGCGCCGAGATCGGGTAGCCGTTGGCGATCGCCTTGCAGTAGCAGGCCAGATCGGGGGTGAAGCCGAAGAACTCGGCAGAACCGCGCAGGCTGAGACGGAAGCCGCAGCGCACATCGTCGACGATGAGGACCACGCCGTGCCGGTCGCAGAGCTCGCGGATACTCTGCCAGTAGCCCAGGTCCGGCAGCTCGCTGTCGGCGAAAGTGGGGTGATGGTACGGAGTGGCGATGAAGCCGGCGATCTGGCCGGGGTTCTCTGCCAGCACGCGCACGAAGGCGGCGACGTCGTTCCAGGGGATGCGCACGAAGCCGGCCACGTCGCCGGCGATGACGCCGTGGTGGCCGGCGCCCTGCATCCACGGCGCGACGCCGTGGTAGCCGCCCTCGATGGCGACGATGAGGGGGCGGCCGGTGGCCGCCCGCGCGATCATCGTCGCGTAGTTGGTCTGGTCACCGCCGTTCTTGGCGAAGAACGCCCAGTCGGCGCCGGCGATCATCGCCGTGAGCTTCTCGGCAAGCTCGACCATCACCGGCGCGGGGGCGCCGAGCGTGTCGCCGAGCTTGCGTTGCCTGGCGGCGGCGTCGTGCACCACCTTGTTGTCGTAACCCAGGACCATGGGCCCGTAGGCGCACATGTAGTCGATGAAGTCGTTACCGTCGACGTCGGTGAAGTGGGCGCCCGTGCCGCTCATGGCGAAGAAGGGGTACGCTGTCGGAGGGACGAGCGGCGCCGGGCTGAAGTGCCCGGGGATGCCGCAGGGGATCACCTTGGTGGCGCGGGCGAAGAGCTCCTGGGACTTGGCGAAGGAATACGTGTCCATGGCTGCGCGGACCTCCTCAGGCGGTCGCCGCGGGCTCAGCCGCCGGCGTAAGGTACTTGCCGACGCGATCGAGCACCAGCGCGAGCGTGTCGACCATGCCGATGCGCCCCCAGATCTGCACCTCGCCGGTGACCGCCGCGGCGAACGTGTCGAGGCGGCCGTTGAGGAAGGCGCTGGCGGTGGGCAGGTCGCGAAGCAATACGAGCGCGCTCGGGTGGCTGAGCTCACCCTTGACCGGGAGCACACCTGAGGCCCCGCAGACGAGGCTCACGGCGGGCCCGTCGGGCAGCACCTTGATGACGATGGTGCCCTGGGTGAGCCCGTGGCGCAGCGGGATGCAGTCGGCGTCGTGGCCGAGCAGGACCGGGACGGCAAAGGCCGCCGTGTTCAGCGTGAGCTGCGTGTTCATCGCCAGATAGCCGGGGTGGCTGAGCAGCTCCTCGCTGGGCGCGAGGTAGTACGCCATACGGTCGGTAAGCTCGGTGAACTCGTTCTTGAGAAAGCCCAGGTGAGTGAAGCCCCACAACGGGATGGGGCTGCCTGTGCCGCCGAACATCTTGTTGAGGTGCGACGCCGAGGCAAACGAGAGGACGACCGAGGGGGTCGCGCTCGAGTCCGCGCTTGACGCGGCGCTCGAGCCGGCCGGAGCACCTGCGGCCTCCGGCCCCGACCCGCGCCCCACAGTGCAGACACCGCCGACGAAACGCACGAAGGCCGAAGGGCCGCCGGCCACGAGGAACTTGACGGTGATGCGGGCGTCGCTGACGAGCGCCCGCATCTGCGGATCGTCGCGCACCACGTCCTCGAGGTTGGGGAGCACGGCGTACAGGTTGAGACGGGCACGGATCGAGTCGTAGCTCATGGCGCTGCCCTCCATTCAGACACCCGGGGTGAGCTACGCTCATCGTAGGCCACGGGGCGGGCGGCGTCTACGGGGCGTTCGTCCCATGCCGCGAGCCTGGAGCAGGGAGGCGTGGTATCGTGGCCGCGCCCGACCCCCACATCGAGAGGTGACCAAGCCATGCTCGCCGCCCTGCTCGCTCTGTCGGCGAGCCTCCTGTGGGGCTCCTCCGATTTCCTTGGCGGCCTCGAGTCGCGACGCACGACCGCCTGGGCGGTGGCGCTCGTCAGCCAGATCGCGGCGCTGGTCACGGCGCTCATCGTCCTCGCCGTGGCGGCGCCGGCGCCGCCACAAGCCTCCGACCTCGTGGCCCCCGTCATCGCGGGCCTGGCCCTCACCGTGACCGCCCTCGCCGAGTATAGGGCGATGTCGTTGGCCCCGATCAGCGTGGTCGCGCCGATCTTCGCCGGCGCCGCCGTGGTCCCGGCGCTGTGGGGTATAGCGCACGGAGAGCGGCCGGGAGCCGTCCAGCTTACCGGCATGCTGCTGACCATCGCCGGTATCGTCCTGATCTCGCGCCCCGAGCGGCACCGGCCGGAGACGAAAGCACGCGTCAATCGCGCGGGCATTCTCCTCGCGGTGTTCGCGGCCTTCATGATCGGCGTGGTCCTGATCGCCTACGACTACGGCGGCGAGGGGGATCCCTACTGGACGGTCGGCCTTGCGCGCGCGTCGGCGCTCCTGTTGCTGATCGTAGTGCTGGCCGTCCGCCGGCCCAAGCTGAAGTTGCACGCGAAGGCAGTGCCAGTGCTCGCGCTGGTCGGCGTGCTCCTGGCGCTGGCCAACGTGCTGTACACGACAGCCACTACGATCGGCCTTCTCAGCGTGGTGGCCGTGCTCGGCATGCTGAGCCCCGGCATCACCGTGGTCTGGGCGCAGACTCTGCTTCACGAGCGCTTGCGCCCCGCGCAGTGGTTTGCCGCGGCCCTGGTGCTGGCCGGCGTGGTCTGCCTGGCGCTGGGGTGATGGGCCTCAGCAGGAGCGCCGGTCGTCCACCCTGTGGCAGGCCGTTTTGCCCTGCCCGTCGGTGTCGCGCGGCAACGAGAGCGGCGCGTGTAGCTCCATGCGCGGCGTGACGCCGACCGTGGCCTTCACCCCGCCGGCAAGCGTCTTCGCGAGCCGCGCCTTACCGTCGTCACTCAGTTCGTCGAACCCGCGGATCTCCACCTGCAGCGTGAGCCGGTCGAGGTTGCTCACGTTCTCGACCACCATGCAGAAGTTGCTGCCGAACTCGTCGAAGCGCACCAGCACTTCCTCGATCTGGCTGGGGAATACGACGAGGCCGCCGATGGACAGCGCGTCGTCGCTGCGCCCGGTGATGCGGCCGATCCTGGGGTGGGTACGGCCGCAGGCGCAGGGTGCCCAGCTCAGCGAGCTGATGTCGTGGCTGCGGTAGCGGATCATCGCCATGGAGTCGCTGGTCAGCGAGGTCCACACGAGCTCGCCCGGTTGGCCTTCGGCGACGGGCTCACAGGTCTCCGGGTCGATGCACTCGACGAGCAGGTGATCCGACCATACGTGCATGCCGTCTCTGACCGGGCACTCGCACGCCATGCCCGGTCCCAGAAGCTCGCCCATGCCGTACTCGTTGAACGCCTCGACGCCCAGAGCGGCGGCCAGGCGCTCGCGACCGGATTCGGGCCAGGGCTCGGCGCCGAACAGGCCGATGCGCAGCTGCGAATCCGTGGCCAGGTCGATGCCGCGCTCCTTCGCCTTCTCGGCGAGGTAGAGCGCGTAGGAAGGCGTGGTGCAGAGCGCCGTCACGCGCAGATCCATGATGAGGTCGATGAGCAGCTCCTGGCGGCCGATGCCGGCGGGCACGACGCCGATGCCGGCGTGCTGCGCACCATACTGCAGCCCCACGCTTGTCGGGAGCCCGTAGCCGAAGCAGTTCTGCAGAAGGTCGCTGGGACGCAGGCCGACCATCCACAGGGAGCGCGCGTTGCGCAGCGCCCAGGCATCCATGTCGCGGCGCGTGACCCAGATGGGCGTGGGCTTGCCGGTGGTGCCTGAGGTGCTGTGGACTTCGATGATGGCGTCGAGGCCGCAGAGGCGCAGGCCGTCCGGATAGGTGTCGCGCAGCGTGGTCTTCTCGAGGAAGGGGAGGCGGCGGACGTCGTCGAGGGTGCGCATGTCGGCGGGCGCGGCGCCGGCCTCGCGGCACATCCGCCGGTACACGGCGCTGCGCTCGTAGGCGGCGGTGACCATCCCCCGCAGACGCTCGAGCTGAAGCGCCCGCAGGGCGCCGAGCTCGAGCGTTTCGTGCTTGGGGTCGAAGCAACTGCGCCCCTCGCCGGCGGCCGCTGCCGCGCGCGAGGCATGTCCCGAAGGGCCTTTTCCGTTCGAGGTACCGTTGGATGTACCGCTGGTGATGCTGCCGGGCGTACCGTTCATGTCCGCTCGCTTCCTTCACTACCTCCCGCTCCCCGACCGGCGGCGAACGCGGCGAGATTCATCTTGAGCCAGCTCGCCGGCACGTTGCGGGCGATGGCCTGCTCCCAGGTCTCCACCGCGAACGGCAGGTACGTGGAAAGTGCGCCCACCAGCACGACGCCGGCGACCTTGAGGTCGCCGGCCTGCGCGGCGATGGCATTGCCGTCGACCACAGCGAGGCGGAGGCCGTCGGTGCGCGCCGGGTGGCTGTCGCCTCTCATCCGCTCGATGGCGTCGAAGGGGTACGCGTACTCGGTCGACGAGGCCAGCGGCGGCACGATCTGCTGCGTATTGACGATGGCCACGCCGCCGGGCACGACCGAGGGCGCCAGACGCAAGCCCTCGGCCTTCTCGAAGGCGAGCAGGTAGTCCACCTCGCCGGGGCTGATGCTCGGCGCCACGACGGATTTGCCGATGCGGATGTGCGAGCTCACGCTGCCGCCGCGCTGCGACATGCCGCGGGTCTCGCTGAGCTTGACCTCGAGGTCGCCGTGCAGCAGGGCCGTGTCGGCGATGATGGCGGCCGCGACGATCACGCCCTGGCCGCCGACGCCGACGACCATGATGTCATCGACGACGCCGTTCGCGTAGTGGAGGGCGCACGCGTCAGGCGTACTCATGCGTCACCTGCCTTCGTGATGGCGCCTGGTTTGCAGAGCTGGGCGCAGAGCGAGCAGCCTGTGCAGGTACTCGCGTCGATCTCGACCTTGTGCCGTTTCTTGAACACGGCCTCGGTGTGATGCAGCGACGGGCAGCCGAGCTTCATGCACTGCTGGCAGGCGTTGCACAGCGCCTCGTCGACCTCGTAGACGCCGTCGGCGCCGAGCTTGCTGGGGAAGAGCACGCAGGGCCGGTTGGTGATGATGACGGCCGGGCCGTCGTAGGCGAGCCCGGCTTTCAGCGCCGCGAGACACGCTGCGTAGTCGTAGGGGTCGACGATCTTGATGTGCTCGACCCCGAGCGCCTTGCAGATGGCGGCCAGGTCGACCGGCTTGGTCGCCACGCCCGCGAGCGTCTTCTCGTTGACCGGGTTGGTCTGCCCACCGGTCATGGCGGTGATGCTGTTGTCCTGGATGAGGACGGTGACGCTGGTGCGCTGGTGCACGGCGTTGAGCAACCCGGTGAGGCCGGAGTGCAAGAAGGTCGAATCGCCGATGACGGCGAGGGAGCCCTTCTTGCTGCCGCCGGCGCGCGTGAACCCCTGTTCCATGGGGATGCTGGCGCCCATCTCGACGGCCGAGTGCATGTGGCTGACAGGCGGCAGGCTGGTGAGGTCGTAGCAGCCGATGTCACCGTGCACGTCGAGGTCGAGCTTCCTCATGGCCGTGGCCATGCCGCGGTGCGGGCAGCCGGTGCACAGGACGGGCGGCCGCGGGATGACGCTGTCGTCCTCCGCGGCCTTCTGCTCCGCCCAGCGCGGCAGGTCGAGGCCGGCGGCGAAGAAGCCCCGGCCGACACGCACGGGCGTGAGCTCGCCGAGCTGCGAGAACCACTGCTTGCCCTCGACCGGCACGCCTGCCGCGAGGATCTGCTCCTCCAGGTACGGCTCGAGCTCTTCCACCACGAACAGGCGCTCCACCGTGGCCGCGAAGCGCCTGATGGCCTCGAGCGGCAGCGGATGCACCATGCCGAGCTTGAGATACGTGGCGCCCGGCAGCGCCTCTCGGGCGCTGATGTAGGCGGCGCCGGAGGTGATGACGCCGATACGCGCGAAGGCGCCCGTACCGGGCTCCACGCGCGTCAGCGGGCTGGCCTCCGCGTACTCGCGCAGGCGCGCGACGCGCTCGAGCAGTCCGGCGTGCAGCGGGCGCGAGAAGCGCGGCAGCAGGCAGTACTTGTCGGTGTGCCTGCCCGGGTCCTTGCGCGCGACCTCGACCTGCTCGCCGACGCGCACGATGGACTTCTGGTGCGCCGTCTGGATCGAGAGGCGCACCATCACCGGCACGTCGTAGGTCTCGCTGAGGTCGAAGGCGAGCCGCGTGAAATCGTGGCACTCCTGGCTGTCGGCGGGCTCGAGCATCGGCATGCTGCTTATGCGGCCGAAGTAGCGGTCGTCCTGCTCGGTCATGCCGCTGCTCATGCCCGGGTCGCCGGCGACGATGACGACGAGGCCGCCACAGATGCCGGTGTAGACGCTGCTGATCAGCGGGTCGGCGGCCACGCTGGCGCCGGCGCTCTTCATTGCCGTGAGGGCGCGCACGCCGCCCATGGCGGCGCCGAGGGCGACCTCGTAGCCCACCTTCTCATTGGTGGACCACTCGGCGTACACGCCGTCGTACCTGGCCAGATTGGTGACGATCTCGGTGCTGGGCGTGCCCGGGTAGGCAGCCGCGACCTGCACGCCGGCCTCCCAGGCTCCGCGCGCAACCGCTTCGTTACCGAGCATCAAGACCGTTTCCATGCGGCTCCTTCGCCGGATCAGCGTAGCCGGTCCACGATATGCACGGAGGGAGAGCGCCGCAAGCGCGCCCCCGAAAGTCCCGGCAGCGGTACAATCGCGGCCTCGACTGTCCGCACTTCCAGGCTGCAGAGGAGGCTCGATGGGCTGGCTGACCAGAGCGATCGACGCCGGTGGGGACTACCGCAACCCGCTGGACGACATCGAGGACGATCTGTTCCTGACGACAGGCGCGCGCCGTGCCAAGACGTCGCAGTTCTGGGTGCTGCTAGTGCTCGCGAGCCTCATCGCGGCCGGCGGCGTGCTCGGAGACTCCACGCCGGCCGTCATCGGCGCCATGATCGTCGCGCCGCTGGCCACGCCCATCTACGGCGTCGCGCTGGCGACGGTGACCGGGTCGAGGCGCAACCTGGGCGCCTCCCTGCTGCTGCTCGCCGAGGGCGTCGCGGTGAACATCCTCCTCGGCTTCCTGGCCGGCGTGATCACCGTCAGCCGCATGCCCCTCGACGTCAACCCGCAGATCATCGGCCGCACGGCGCCGACGCTCCTCGACTTGGCAGTCGCTGTCACCGTCGGCGTGGCCGGCTCGTTCGCGCTCGTCCGTCGCGACGTCAGCAACATCCTTGCCGGCGTGGCCATCGCCATCTCCCTGGTGCCGGTACTCGCTGTGGTCGGCATCACTCTGGGGTCGGGGCGCCTGGACCTGGCGTGGGGCGCCTTCGTCCTCTTCCTCACCAACGCCGCCGCCATCATCGTGGCCGGCGTGGTCGTGTTCACGGCGGCGGGCTACGAGCGCGTGGCGACGGAGCGCGGCCAACACCCGCGACGGCGCGCCAAGATACTCATCGCCGTCTTCGTCATCGTGCTGCTCGTCCCTCTCGGCGCCGCGTCGCTGCGGACCTATCGCTATGAGCGCTGGATCGGCGCCACCACAGACGCCTCCGAGCAGTGGGTGAGCGGCACGGGCTGGCGCGTCGAAAGCGTGAAACAGGAGGGCGGCGACATCGTCATCACGGCCGTCGGGCCCGGCGACCCGCCGTCCGTCGACGGCCTGAGGGAGGCGGTGCGAAGCAAGGTGCCGCGGCGCATCGACGTGAGCATCATCGAAGGCAGCGGGACGACGACCGATCTGTAGCGCGTCGCGATCGCGAACCGGGGACCGGCTCAACGGCAGCTTCCGCGCGCCTGAGACCGCCTGCCGGCCGCTCCCGCCTGCCGGCGGCGGTGGGCACGCCGGCAAGCCCTGCAAGCCGCAGACCGGCGGCGGAGCGTCGTCGCCGGCGGTCCGGCCCAGCCGGATCTCTCAGTGCGGCCGCGCGTAGTTGCCGTCGACGGCGTTCTGCACGTTGTAGAAGTCCGCCATGCCGGCAAGCACGGCAGCGAGCGCATCGGCGAGGCTGTCCGCCAGCGAGTCCCCCAGCGGCCGCGTGGACGGCTCACCCTCGCGCGGCGTCAGGTGCAGCAGGCCGGCGGCCTCGTCGACCTCGATCACCAAGCCGCCGGGCTGCAGGTCGCGCGTGAGCGTCTCACGCTCTATGCGCGTCGCGCGCTCGAGCACGACGACGTCGGCGCCCCAGTTGTACAGGCCCTCGTCGAGGAGGTGACGCTCGTCGTACTCGATGAGGGCCATGTCCAGGCGCGGGCTACGCATCATGTTACGGACGTCGGCGAGATGCTCGGGCCGCCGGCTGAAGAGCTCGTTGTTGAAGTAGAGGCCGTCCAGGCGCGTCACGCCGACCTCTTCGACGCCGGGGCAGCGCAGGCCCAGCTCCGTGAGGCGCATCGCCGTTGCGGCGTCCAGGCGGTTGAACACCAGCACGGGCACGCGCGCCGCCTGCGGCGTCGGGAAGTGGCCCTGAAGCACGATGGAGGGCACGTCGATCGACTCGCCCTGGGCAGGCACGAGGTGCATGAACACGCCGGGGCCGGCGTTGATCTCGATGATCGCGCAGGGGCTCTCGGTCCACGGTCGCGTGATGTCTTCGGCGAGCACGTCGATGCCGAGGACGTGCACATCGAGGAATCGAGCGACGTCCTCGGCCAGCTTCGCGTTGAGGGGGTGGATGACGTCGGTCACGTTGACCGACACGCCACCCTGCGAGAGGTTGGCCACGCGCCGCAGGACCAGCTCCTCGCCGAGGGCCGGCACGTCCCGCAGGGAGAGGCCCTGGTCGCCGAGGAGCTGCATGAGGTTGTCGTCGACCTCGATCTTGCCCATCGGCGAGCGCGGCGTGTCGGCGCGCTCGGGGCGCGCGTTCTCGAGCGCGATCAGCTCCTGCACGGTGTGCTCGCCGTCGCCGACCACATAAGCCGGCACTCGCTGCAGGGCCGCGACGAAGCGCCCGCCGACGGTGAGCAGGCGGTGATCGGTGCCGGCCATCTGCTGCTCGACGATGACGCCGTCGTCGGCGCTCCCCGAAGCCTGCGCGGCGAGCTCGAAGCCCATCTTCACGTCGCGCTCCGACGAGATGCCGGTGGTCACGCCCTGGCCCTTGTGCCCGGCGACGGGCTTGGTGACGACCGGGAAGCCGAGCTGCGCGGCGGCGTGCTGAGCCTCATCCAGCTCGAAGACGATCTCGCCGCGCGGCACCGGCAGCCCGAGGTCGTCGAGGAAGGCCTTGGCGCGGTCCTTGTAGGTGGTCAGCTCCGTATCCTTGATGCTGTCGCGGTGCAGCACCGTTGAGCGCCCGCGCAGCTGCTTGCGCCCGTAGCCCCACTGGACCACGTCCTCGCTCTCCAGGTAGAAGTCCGGGATGCCCGCGCGGTAGCCGGCCTCGAGCAGCGAGTAGATGGTGGGGCCGCCGAAGTGGCTGCGCAGAAAGCGGCGCAGCACCGCGGCGTAGCGCGCGTCGAAGTCGAAGGCGCGGCCCTCGAGCTCGTCGCGCAGCCAGTCGGCGACGAGCTCGACGCAGCGCCGGCACACGTCCGGGTCGACGTACTGCACGGCGACGGTGACGACGCCGTCGTCCGCGGCGGTGACCGACCAACGCGTCGCGAACAGCCCCATATCGAGCCGCTGCACCTCGATCACGGCGCGCGCGAAGAGCTCGGCGAACGTGCGCGGCGGCTCCTCGCCGGTCAGGCCGGGCAAGCGGCCCAGGACCGCGGCCCACAGGTCACCTCCGGGCAGGCCGCCTCCGGACGAGAGCTCGAAGGCCACCGCCTCGACGGCCAGCGAGACGCTGGGGCCCGGGTACGCCCGGAGATGACTGAGGTCGAAGTGTGTGGTCGCGTCCAAGGCGGCATGCTCCTGTGCTTGGGGGTCGATGGTGCTGGTGGTGGTGCTGCGGCGCGGGGTCAGCCGTACACGACGCGGCGCCCGCGCAGGTCGAACCTATCGCCGGCAGCAAGCACGTGGAGCTGCAGGCCGGTGAGCGACAGGGCGCGGCCGTGGTCGGTACTGCGGCGCTCCTCGCCGCCGCCGGGGCGCACGCCGCCGGGGCGCGGCCCTCCGGCCGGCGCCGCGGCGGCGCCGTCCACGATGCACACCACGCCGGGGCCGAACACGGTCGCGAGGCCGTCCGGGGACATCGTCAAGCCGCTGCCCTCTTCGATGCCCACGCCAAGCGCATCAGGGCGAGCCGCCACCACGGGCAGCAGGCGGGTGAGTCGCCCGCGCGCCACGAGATGCGTGTCGACGGTCACGCCCGGGACGATGGCGAGGCCGGGCACCTGGGAGATGGCGCCGGGCTCGTAGAACAGCGTGGGCTCGCCGCGCACGATCACGGGGTCGCCGAGCGCCATGGCGCCGGCGCTCGAACCGCCCACCACGAGGCCGTCACGGCTGCGGCGCCGCAGCTCGTCGACGAAACGCGTGCCCTCAAGGATCGACAGCAGGCGCAGCTGGTCGCCACCGGTGAACATGATGGCCGTCGCGTCCTCGAGCGCCTGCAGCGTCTCCGGCTGGTCGGCGTGATGGTGCGTGCGGATGTCGAGGACCTCGATGTGGTGCACGTCCTCAAGTTCGAAGGCGTTCTCGTAGCGCTCGATGGTGTCGGCGCGCTGCTCGCTGGCCGTCGGCACGATGGCCACGCGCGCGTCCACAGCGCCGCCGGCCAGCTCCACGAAGCGGTGCATGATCGAGCGGTCCATGCCCTCCGCGCCGGAACCGCCCATCAGCACCGTCCAGCCCGAGCTCGGCGACGTCACGCGCCGCCCTCGTCAGAGGCGCTCGCCGGGCTTGCCTCGGCCGCCGTCGCGTCCGCTGCGGCGTTCGACGTGCCTGCCCCGGCCCCGACCGCCTCGGCCGCGACGCGGGCGCGCTCCTCGCAGTCGTGCAGCCACTCGATACCACCCTGTACCCGACCGGTCATGTAGCAGACGAGATCGCCGGCCCGGGCGCTCGCGGTGGCGCGCCGGATTGCCTCCGACTCGTCCGGCGACCTCTCGATGGCGGCGGCGTCGAGCCCGGCGGCCGTGAGGAAGCGTGTCTGCAGGTCCATGAGCTCGCCCGGTGCGCGACCGCGCAGGTCGTCGGCCTCGTACAGAAAGGCGGCGTCGAACAGCGGGCCGATCAGGCCGCAGATCTCTTCGTAGTCCTCGTCCCTGCGGTCGCCGACCACATCGAACACGATGATGCGGCGGCGCTCGCCGAGCTGCTGGACCAGCGACAGCAACGCCCGATAGGCGTGGGGATTGTGGCCGTAGTCGAGCAGATAGTCGACGCCGGCGATCCTCTTCAGGTTGAGGCGTCCCGGCGTTTGCAGCGGCGACGGCAGGAAGGAAGTGAGACCGCGACGGATGTCGCCGGTGCTCACGCCGTGCGCGTAGGCCGCGGCCGTCGCCGCCAGGGCGTTCTGGATGTTGAACACGGCGCGACCGCCGAGCGTCAGCGGGACGTCGTCGACGCGGGCCACCGGTATGAAGTGGTCGTTCTCGAGGATGGCGATGTAGTCCTGCTCGCAGACCACGGCGGTGTGACCACGGTCGACGTGTTCGAGCACCACCGGGTTGGACGAGCGCAGCGAGAAGAAGATGACTCGCTCACGGCAGTACTGCAGCATGTCGACGCAGGCGGGATCGTCGGCGTTGAGCACCGTGGTGCCGCCCTCCCTGACCGCCTCGGCGACGACTGCCTTGACCTTGGCGAGCTCGCTGACGTCGCGGATGTTCTGCAGGCCCAGGTGGTCGGGCTGCACGTTGAGCACGACGCCGACGTCCGCAGTCTTGTAGCCGAGGCCCGCCCTGAGGATGCCGCCGCGCGCCGTCTCGAGCACGGCACAGTCGACGAGCGGGTCGCGGAGCACGACCTGCGCCGAGTACGGACCGCTCATGTCGCCCTCGGCGATGAGGTTGCCGCGCACGTGGATGCCGTCGGTGGTCGTCATCCCCACGCTGTAGCCGGCGTGCTCCATGATGTGCGCGGTGAGCCGCACGGTCGTCGTCTTGCCGTTGGTTCCGGTGACGGCGATGATGCCGATGTCGTGCGGGGCGCCGCGCGGAAAGAGCATCTCCACGATGGGCGCCGCCACGTTGCGTCGCGTGCCGACGGCCGGCTCGAGGTGCATGCGCAGACCCGGCGCGGCGTTGACCTCGATGACGGCGCCGCCGATCCTCTTGACGGGCTGCTCGAGGGTGGCGGCGATCACGTCGATGCCGGCGATGTCGAGCCCGATGATGCTGGCGATGCGCTCGGCCATGAAGCGGTTGGCATTGTGCACCGTGTCGGTGACGTCGACCGCCGAGCCGCCGGTCGACAGGTTGGCGGTGAGCTCGAGGCGGAAGACCTCGCCGGCCGGCAGTACCGTCGCCAGGGTGGAGCCAACGCGCTCCAGCAGGTACTCGGTGACCGACGAGGTGGACAGCCGCGTCATGACCTTCTCGTGGCCGTAGCCCCGCCGCGGGTTGCGGTTCTCGAGGTCGATGAGCTCCTGGATAGTGTGCTCGCCGTCGCCGATGACGGCGGCCGGCTCGCGCATCGCGGCCGCCACAAAGCGGCCGTCCACCACGAGGATGCGGTAGTCGTTGCCCGCGTAGAACTTCTCGACGATGACCTTGCCGCTGATAGCCTGCGCGCGCGCGAAGGCCTCGCGCAGGTCGGCCTCGTCGTTGATGCCCGTGGTGACACCCTTGCCGTGGTGACCGTCGTGGGGCTTCACCACGACCGGGTAGCCGAGCCACTCGGCGTCCTCGATGGCCGACTCGACGCGCCGCACGACCGTGCCCTTGGGCACCGGGATGCCGGCGTCCCCGAGCATGTGTTTGGTGAGCCTCTTGTTACCGGCCGTCTCGACGCCGATCATGCTCGTCAGCGAGGTGATGCTGGCTTCGATGCGGCGCTGGTACTTGCCCTCGCCGAGTTGCACGAGGTTGTAGTCGTCCAGGCGGAGCACAGTGATGCCGCGGTGCTCCGCCTCCTCCACGATCGCCGCCGTAGACGGCCCGAGAAAGTGATCGGCGCCGATGTCCTCGAGCTCGATGATGATGCCCTCGAGGTCGATGCTCTCGGGCTTGCCTTCCAGGATGGCGTTCACGATCTCGATGGCGTGCTCGCCGGCAGTGACGCCGGCCTCCTCGACCCAGTAGCTGAAGATGACCTGGTAGACGCCCGGGGCGTCCGCGTCGATGGTCTTGCCGTAGCCCACCTCCATGCCGGCGATGAACTGCAGTTCCAGAGCGAGATGCTCGATGACGTGCCCTAGCAGGGTGCCCTCGCGCATGCGGCGGATGAGCCCACCGCGCTCGTCTTCGGAGCAGCGATGTTCCTCAAGGCTGGGGACGAGCGCGAGCAGAGCATCGGTGAAGCCTTCGAGCTGGTTGGTGAAGACCTCGTCGTGCTCCTGAAGATCGACCTGGAGGACGATCACCGGGCGGTAACTGTAGTAGTTGGCGCCGCGCAGGGCGCGCCAATCGATGAGCTTGACCATCCCGTCCCCCTTTAACGCGGCAGGCCGCCGAAACCGAAGCCGCGCCCCGACAGGGCGCGGTCGTGCCATACTACTACCCCGCGCGGGGTGCAGTGGACCCGCGCCCGACCGCAGTGAGGTGGCCGTGATCCTGCTTCGCGACATCGATGTGTACGCACCCGAGCCGTTGGGGCGCAGCGACGTACTGCTCGCCGGCGGGAGAGTGGTGGGCGTGGCGCCGGGCATCACGCCGCCACGCGGCGTCGAGGTGGACGTCGTAGACGGCCGGGGCCTGCTGGCGCTGCCCGGCCTGATCGACGGCCACGTACACATCGCCGGGGCCGGCGGCGAAGGTGGCCCGGCGAGCCGTACGCCCGAGCTGCGCCTGAGCCAGCTGCTCGCCGGCGGTATCACCACTGTGATCGGTGCCCTGGGCACGGACGGCTTCACGCGCTCGCTTGAGGGCCTGCTGATGAAGGCCAAGGAGCTGCGCGCCGAGGGCGTGAGCTGCTGGATCTACACCGGCGCCTATCAGGTGCCGCCGCCCACCCTGCTCGGTGACGTCGGCCGCGACATCGCACTCATCGAGGAGGTGATCGGCGTCGGCGAGATCGCCGTGGCCGATCACCGCTCGTCCGGCCCCACGGTGGACGAACTCATCCGCCTCGCCGCCCACGCGCGCGTGGGCGGCATGCTCGGCGGTAAGGCCGGCATCGTGAACCTGCACCTGGGCGACGGCGAACGGCCGTTCGAGATCGTCCGTGAAGTGGTGCGGCGCAGCGAGCTCAAAGCGACGCAGTTCCTGCCGACGCACGTCAACCGCAGCGCCGCCGTCTTCGCGGACGCGCTGGAGTATGGCCGCGACGGCTACCTGGACATCACCGCAAGCTCGTATCCCTACTTCCCCGACGAGGAAGTGAAGCCATCGGCGGCGATTGTGCAACTCCTGGCCGCCGGGGTGCCAATCGGGCACATCACGATGAGCTCGGACGGCTGCGGGTCGCTGCCGTCATTTGACGAAGCCGGCGAGCTGGCCAAGCTCGAGACCGGGGAGCCGGCCTCCATCTTCCGCGAGTTCGTGGACGCCGTCCGCGACGAGGGCCTGCCCATCGATCAGGCCGTACGCGTCGTCTCCACGAACGTCGGCGACATCCTCAAGCTGCGGGGCAAGGGGCACATCGCGGCCGGCGCCGATGCCGACCTTATAGTGCTCGACGAGGATCTGCGCCTGCGTCATGTGATCGCCGGCGGACAGTGGATGGTGCGCGACGGCGAGGCGCTGCGCAAGGGGTCGTTCGAGGCGTAGCCCGCGCGGTCCTCAGCTCGACGCCTGCGTCACTGGCCCTCGCCCAGCACCTCCATGCAAGCCGTGGACCACCAGAACGGCCGCACGGCCGCGCCACCCGTCTGCACCAGCTTCTTGCCGATGTCGCCGAGGACGACGTCCTTGACGGTGTCGATGACCACAGTGTGGCAGATCGGCCCGCCCGAGAGGTACGCCTTGGTGCCATCCGACCGGATGGCGATGTAGATCGGTCAGTAGGCTTCGAGCGGTATGCGCTTGATGACCTCCTGCGACTCCGTCTTGACCACCGCGCAGAAGAACAAGTCGGGGGTCGCACCTGCGGTCGCCGCCGACGTCATCTGCCCGCTGGTCGGCATCACCGCGGCGCAGACGACGTAGGCCTTGCTGCCGTCGGGCAGCACGCCCACACCCCGCGGCTGGAAGTACTGGGCCTTGGCCGACTTCAGGGACACGACTGCGATGTCGGCCAGCGTGACCGGGTCGACGATACGCAGCGCCTTGAGCTTGAAGTCGCTGCAGAAGATGCGGCTGTCGTCAGGGTCCACGGCGATCCCGCCGACCTCCCCGCACTTCACGCGCTTCACGACCTGCCAGGTCTCGAGGTCGAGCAGGGCAAGGCCGCCGCCCACCCCCGCGATGGACATCTTGACCCACTCGAGCATGGTGTGCTTGCCGCGGGTCAGGGAGTCCACGGTGGCGATGAAAGCATGCTTGCCGTCGAAGCTCACCGCCACTTCGTTACCACTACGCAGTTCGGGCAGCGTGCGCACCACCTCGGCGGAGGCAGTGTCGATGACCTGCAGGCCGGCCTGCGAGAGCACCAGCACCAGGGCGCCGTCGGGCGTGCAGGCCACCGCCGACGAGCACGGCAGCAGGGATTCGTACGTGTACTTGCCGGTGGCGGTCTTGGCGCCCGACTTGTGCGGGCTCACCCCGGGCAGGCGGATGCTGCGCACCTTCTCGTGAGTCTAGGCGTCGACCACCCACACCACGGGCTCGTCTTCGTCGGTGACGTAGATGAGCCGGCCGTCGGGGGCCACGGCGACGCGCCCGAGATCACTGCCGATGTGTGGCCGAAAGGCAAGCGTGTCGGTCTCGGAATCGATGAAGGCCAGAGCGCCGAAGGGCTTCGCGGTGCCTTGGCCTTCGGACTCGGCCACGTAGGTGAAGCGCGGCAGCGCGAGCCGGCGTTCGATCTCGGCGCGGTCGGCTGTGGCCACGGGCGTGGCGGTGGAGGAGGAGGTGGCGCCCGTAGTCTCACTGACCAGCCCGTCGGGGCTCTGTGCATCGGCGGTGGGGCCGGCGCCGGTCGCGCCTGAGCCGCCGGTACCGCAGCCGGCAAGCGACACAAGCAGGCAAAGCGCCATCGCCACACGGATGCCAAGCCGAGCTGCCCAGTTCTTGCGCGCTCTCATGACCGCCTCCCCCACGACGCTGCCTGTACGTTTCTGCGACTCAGTTGACGACCAACCAGTTCTGTTCCGTCGCGCTGATGTTGCCGGCGCGATCGTAGGCCGTGATCGTCGCTAGATAGTAGCCCTTCCGGAACCTGGCGATGAAGCTCCAGCCATTGAGGCCTTTCGGTTTGAACCATTCCGACTGCGCGGTGTGCAGCACGTCGTGGGATTTGGTCTCCACCGTCCCGATCACCATGAGCTGGGGGCTGAGCCGATCGCTCGCCGAGAAACGGACGCTCGCCCGCCGGCCCTTGGTCACGCTTGAGCGATGGACCTCCACCACGGGCGCCTCGGTGTCGATGAGCACCGTCACGCTCTTGTAGCGCTCCACGTTGCCCGCGCGGTCGACCGAGCGGAACCGCACTTTGATCGGCCCATCCCCCTGGTGCTTTTCGGCGGGGGCGGGCACGATGGCCACGGGGCCCGGCGTCCAACCTCCGCCGCCGATCGTGTACTCGGTGAAGTCCACCCCCGAGCCACCGACGTCGGTCGCCGTGAAGGTGAGCTTCACCTCCGTTCGATGCCATTCGTCGTCGGCGTTGTGGACCTTGGTGGTCGGCGGGGTCCCATCGGTGCTCTTCGAGATGGGGCCGAACTTCTGCACGTAAGTCTGCACGGTGTCGATGACGTACACGTTGCCATCTCCATCGACGGCGATGTCGGCCACGCACCTGCCTTCGGCGCTGGAGCCGCCGGTCACCTGCCATTGGGTGACGAAGTCGCCGGAATTGTCGAACACCACGACGCGGTCGTGGCCCGTGTCGGCGACGTACACGTTGCCGTCCCGGTCGAGGGCCACGCCCATCGGTTCGTTGAGCTCCCCGGCCCCATCGCCCGGCCTGCCTATCACGCGGCGCACGGCGCCGTCGTCCGACATCTCCTGGATGCGCGAGTTGCCGGAATCGACCACGTAGAAGACCCCGTACGTCCCGGCGATCCCGGTAGGGCTTTCGAACTGGCCCTCTGCGCTGCCTTTCGTGCCAAATGCGCCCCTGAAGGCGCCGAACTGATCGAGCTTCTGCACCCGGCAGTTCTTTGTGTCGACGACGTATATCAGACCGCTCGCATAGTCGACCGTGATCCCGCAGGCGCCGTCAAAGACCCCGTCCCCGGCGCCGCTCCCTTCGTACAGGTGCACGTGGCCGTCTTCGAAGATCTTCTGGATGCGTCCGTTGTCCTCGGAGATGTACAGGTCACCGCCGCCGTTGACGTGGATGCGGGTGATGGACAGAAACTCGCCCTTGGCGTCGCCGTGCTTGCCGATCTCCCTGACGAAGTCGCCATTCTCGGTGAACACCTGCACGCGGCTGTTGCCCTGGTCGGCGACGTACACCCCTTCGGGGCCGACGTCGATGCCCGTCGGCCCTTGGAACTGCATCGGGCCGGAGCCTTTGGTGCCCCACACGCCGAGCGATGGAGGCGTGTTGGCGTGCGCGGCCGGCGCGGGAACGCCGAGCGAGACCGCCGCGCAGGGCGCTGCGATGGCGGCGGATGGCAGGGCGAAAAGCGCAAGTGGCAAGAGCAGGAGCGAGAGGGCGGCGCCGAGGGCGCCACGCCGAGTTGCCGAGATCCCGGGCACTGTCATGACCGCCTCCCCAAAGACGCTGCATGCACGTGGGTACGACTCTAGGCGTGCGGCGTACCCGAGGCAAGGGGTCTCGGCGTCGAGGCCCCGCTCCTCAGCCGATGACGACGATGCCGAGATAGCCGTCGACGGTGAGGCGGTCGCCGGTGCGGATGAGCTCGGTGGCCAGCGGCACGCCGGTCACGCAGGGCAGGCCGTACTCGCGGGCGATGATGGCGCCGTGGATCAGCATGCCGCCACGGCGTTCCACGATGCCCGCGGCCAGCGGCACGATGTAGGTCATCTCGGGCGCGATAGCGTCGCAGACGAGGATCTCGCCGTCGGCGAACGCCGCCAGGTCGTCCCGGCCCGCGACGACGTGCGCGATCCCGACGGCGAGGCCCGGGCCTGCGGGCTGCCCGACGATCTGACGCGCCTGGCGGCGCACGCCGGCAGGATCGGCCGACGGGGGGCCGGCGGGCGCAGCCTGCCCGGCCTGCCCGACCTGCCCGGCCTGCCCGACATCCGGAGGCACCACGCCCAGCGGCGACGGCAGCGTGACCGCGCGCGGCCGCAGGTCTTCGTCGACATCCAGTCCGCGGCGGCCCGCCTCGTCCAGCGCCTCCGTGAGCAGTCGCTCGAGGCGGCCGAGGTACAGGTTGTCGTCGTCGCGCAGGCGCCAGCTGGCGCGACCCAGCTCGAGCAGCTCGGCGGCGCGCTCCCGCTCCGCCTCGGGATACGCCTCGATGAAGCGCTGCGCGCGCTCCGCCGGGTCGGGACGCACCGGCGCGCGGCCCACGGGACGCGCGGCGAGCCGGCGGGCGACGCCCAGCACCTCCTCGCGGGAGCGAACGTCGGCGGCCTGTTCGCCACCGCCACCACCGACGCCGCCGACGTCGCCGAACTCGGCGAGGTACTCGCTGAGCGCGCGCTCAGCGGCCGCGTGGTCGCCGTCGCGCAGACAGGCTGCCACCCGCGCCAGCGCGGCGTTGCGGCGCAGGCTGAGCATGGGCGTCGCCGTGAGCAGGTCGGTGAACTCGTAGGGGTCCTCGGGGTGCAGCACGTCGTTGTAGGCGCTGCCGAAGAGGCGGGCGCCGTGGGCGAAGGGGATGAATTCGGCGACGTAGGTGTCGACGCCCCGGTCGTGGGCGAACTTGCGCTCCTGCATGGCCGCGCGCAGGCCGGCGTCGTCAAGGCTCCCAAGCGGTGTGCCCGCCAGGCGGTCGGCCGCGGCCACCAGCGCCGGGATGTCCTCATCCTCGATGCGCCTCCGCAGGCCCTGCAGACTGTCGAAGCTGCGCGTCAGGCTCAAGTACGCGGCACGCCCGTCGCCGGCCGCGCCGGCCAGCGTGGTGATCGGGCGCGATTGCAGCGCGTAGAGCTCGTCGCGGCGCAGCGTCCACTCCACGTCCTGCGGCGCCTCGAAGTGCCCCTCGGCGCGCCGCGCCAGGCCGTACACCAGCGGCACCTCATCGGCCGCCAGCGGAGCTACGTCGCGGCGCTCGCCGGACAAGGGCACGAGGCGCACACCGTCAGCCGCCGCCGACATCATCTCGCGACGCTCCGCCTGATGGTGCTCGAGCACCGCACCGTCGCGGCGATCGAGCGTCCAGCGGTCGGGTTCGACGACGCCGTCCACGAGGCCCTGGTTCAGGCCGTGCACGGCCTCGACCAGGGCCCGCCGGTCGTCGTCGGGATGGCAGCTGAAGGCCACGCCCGAGCGCTCCCCGGCGACGATCTCCTGCACCACCACCGCCATGACGCTGCGCCTGGGGTCGAGCCCCAGCTCGCGCCGGTAGAGTAGCGCCGCATCGGACCAGAGCGAGGCCCACACGAGCTTGACGTGCTCGAGGATGGCGTCGACGCCGCGCACGTTCACGTACGACTCGTGCAGACCGGCGAACGAGGCGCCTGCGGAGTCCTCGCCGGGCGCCGAGGAGCGCACCACGGTGGCCACCTCGGCGAAGTGCGCGGCCAGCGAGTGCGCCAGCGCCGCGCGCAGCTCCTCCGGCAGCGGCGTGGTGAGAAACAGGTTGCGGATGCGCAGGGCCGCGTCCCACAGCTCCTCCCAGCGCATCTCGGTGAAATCCTTGCGCTCGAGCTCGAAGAGGATGCGCACGCGCAACCCGGTCTCGTCGAGGTACGCCGCGTACGCATCGGTGGTGACGGCCACGAACGACGGTACGGCGATGCCGGCGCGCGCCATACGCGCCAGAGCGAGCGCCTTGCCGCCGACGCGCGCCGCCAAGCGCTCGCCGATATCCGCGTCGGGGATGACGTAGGCCGGGCCCGTCACCGCGCTACCTCATGTGCAGTTCGGTGACGTTCTGAAAGCGGCTCACGATGTAGTACGTGTCGACCTCGAGCTCGACCAGCGCGCTCGACGGCGCGCTCGCGAACGGGCGCAGGTGCGGGTGCCGCGTCAAGAAGGCCGCAAGCTGCAGCGCGCGCTCGTCACCTTCGAGCTCTCGCACCGCGCCGACCGCCGTGGCGGCCACGGCGCCGTGAAAGTCGAGGTCGTCGTCTGAGCGGCTGTCCACGAGCATGGCAACCTGCGGCTCCGCGCTCAGAAACTGGAACTTGCGCGTCGCCCGTGTGGTGCTGAAGTAGAGGTGACGCAGGTCGTCGTCGGCGCGCACCGCCACGAGACTGGCGTAGGGGTGCTCAGGTCCGTGCGTGGCCAGCACCCCGAGGCGCTGGCGCGCGAACAGCGCGCGCAGCATCCCGAAGGTCTCGGCCGAGTAATCCATGCCTGCGGTCTACCCCGGTGCGGCCGGCGGCGAACACGCAACGAGGCGCCGGATCAAGGAGTGGCAGTGTGCGCCAGATGCCAGAGCACCCCGTCGTCGGTGTACAGGCTCGCCTCGCTCTCGCCCTCCGCGTAGGCGTGCTGCGGGTCGACGACCTTGAGGGCGATCAATCCGTAGTCCGGCGGTGAGGGATCCACCGTCGCGCTCTGATCGGTCCACGTGCCTCCGCCAGCGGTGACCTTGATGACCTTACCGTAGACGTTGGGCCACGCGCCCTCGTTGCCGAGCACCCACCCCGTGGTGGCGTCGGCGAAGTCGACCGCCGCCAGCGGAGGCAAGTCACTGCCCTGCGGGTTCCAGGTCTTGCCGCCATCGATGGTGTTGAGGCAGACGCCCACCGCATCGCCGCCCACGGCCCAGCCGATCGTGGTGCCCACGAAATCGACTCCGTACAGGGCTTCAGTGGTCCCGCCGGCCTGCTTGCTCCACGTCTTCCCCGCGTTGACGGTCTTGAGGATGGCGCCGCCCGAGCCGACAGCGTAGCCGACCTTGGCGCTGGGAAAGCTGAGCGAGTACAGCGTCTCGGTGGTCTTCGTCTGCTGCTTGGCCCAGGTCTTGCCGCCGTTCGTGGTCTTGAGGACGGTGCCGCCGCGGCCGGCGACCCAGCCGAGACTCGGGGTCCTGAACTTGACCGCCGCCAGCACGTCGACCGCGGCCGTCAGCTTGCGCGACCAGTGGCGCCCGCCGTCGGTGGTCTTGAACACTACGGCCTTGGACGATCCCTTGCCTGCCGTCACCACGTAGCCGACCTTGGCAGTGGCCATGTCGATGGCCTGGATGTCGTCACTGACGCCCAGGCTCCAGACCTCCCTGGTGCCGCCATCGCGCGACCAGTGCACGATCAGGCCGCTCGAGCCGACCGACCACCCCCAGTCGCCGACGACGTCGACGCCGTTGAGCCAGGCGTCGACCCCGCGGTGCTGCGGCGGGCCGCCGGCGCCGGCGAGCGCCGGGCACAGCATGAGAAACGCCAGCCCGGCGGCCAGCAACAGAATGAGCTTGCCGCTCAGCCGTCTACTACCTGGGTTGCGCCGGCAATGTGAGTGGCGGATGACGGTATCCATGGTCCCCTCCCCGTGTTGGTCTCTGCGTGCCAAGCCGTCGCTTCAAAGGGTACCCCGTCGGACGACGCCTGCAAGGGCGCCGGCGTTGGGGGTGCGGCGGCGAGCGCGTCGAACGCGACGCGCTCGCCGTCACTCCTCGTGCCTTCAGGGATCGTGGGTGGGATCAGGCGCATTCACGTGGGTGCTCGGCGCCGCGGGCGCCGCCTCCTGTGCGTCCGCATCCTTGCTCACGCGGCGCGCGATGAACTTGCCGATCTCCCACAGGAACAGGAGTGTCAGCGCCGGCGCGAAGGACAGCCACCACTGGTGCTCCGTCAGCGCCACGGTCCCCAGCAGCGCGCGCAGGACGTCCCACTGCGTGACCAGCAGCGACAGCACCACCTCACCGATGACGATGTAGTTGATCTGCTTGCAGTCGAAGGTGGCGACCTTGAACGTGGTGCCGGTCGTGCTGCGGCTCTGGAAGGTGCCGACGATGCGGAAGAACAGGAACGAAGTGATGGCCATGGACACGCCGCTGTTCACGTTTCCGTACTGCTGCTTGCCGTAGGCGATCAGCCCCAGCAGGACCACAGCCATGTACAGGCCCACCAGGCCCGAGCTGACCAGCACGCTGCCCGTGAGGATCGACGCGTTACGCGGCCGGGGCCGGCGCAGCATCAGCCCCGGCGTCTCCTTGTCGAACCCCAGGGCGATGCCCAGCGGCATGTCGATGAGGAAGTTGATCCACAGGATCTGCACGGGGGTGAACGGCTCGCCGGCGGCGATGTTGAAGATGCTCGCCCCGAGGAAGGTGGCCACGAAAGCGACCAGCGTGATGAGGATGAAGCGCACGTATTTGGCGAGATTG
>JAPLCL010000304.1 GCA_026392265.1 Actinomycetota bacterium | reverse complement strand
GGCGCCATCATCCCCCCCGCCGATTACTTCCCCAAGGTCCGCGACATCTGCGACAAGTGGGGCATCCTGCTCATCGCCGACGAAGTGCAGACGGGCATGGGACGCACGGGCAGGCTCTGGGGCATGGAGCACTCGGGCGTGTGTCCCGACATCATGACGATGGGCAAGGCCCTCGGCGGCGCCGTCATCCCGATCGGCAACTTCATCGCCACCGAGGACGTCTTCTCGACAATGTACGAAAACCCCTACATCCACACCACGACCTTCGGCGGCAACCCCATGGCCACCGCGGCTGCCATCGGCGCGATGCACGCCACCCTCGAGGAGGACATCCCCGGCCAGGCCGCGGAGAAGGGCGCCTACCTCAAGGGCAAGCTGACCGAGCTCGCCGGCGTGTACGACGACCTCTTTGAGGAGATCCGCGGCGTGGGCGTGATCATCGGTATGCAGTTCAAGAACGCCGAGATCGGCTACGCGGTGAGCCAGGGGCTGTTCAGCCGCGGCGTGCTCATCGGAGGGACGCTGTTCAACTCCCTGACCCTGCGCATGCAGCCGCCGGCCATCATCACCTACGAGCAGATGGACACGGTCCTCGAGCGTCTCGACGCGACACTCGCCGACGTGCGCGCGCTGGCCGGCCGAGGGGAGCTGGTCGCGCACTAACAACCGTAGGAGCCGTACGCGACACGAGGGCCGGGGCGCCTGCGCGCCCCGGCCCTCGCTGCGTTCGTCACTCGCGACGGCGGCCCGAGGTGCGGCCGGCCGTCGGCGTGATCACCAGTCGGAGAACCCGGTGTTGTACCAGATCTTCTTGGTACCCTTCTTGGCGCGCTTCTCCCACTTCTTGGTCTTGGGCTCCTGGTCGATGCGCGCCCGCACCTCGTCGGCGACCTGCCTGATCTTGGCCTTCTGGTCGTCGCTTAGCGCGTCGACGCCACCGACGTGTTCCTTGACGCGATCGAGGTTCGTAGTGCCGGTGTACCAGAAGCCCCAATCGTCGGCGAAACGCCGAGCCACGAAGCCGACGTTGACCTTCTTGGTATCGTCCTCGCCGAAGTCGGCGACCGTGAACAGATACTCGATGTCGACGAGATCCTTGTGGTTGATCTCCCAGATCTGCAGCTTCTGCAGCAGGATGTCCGCGAGCGAGACGCTCCAGGGGTCGAGCTCAAGGCGACCGGCGTAGTTGACCTCGTGGCAGTAGTCGAGCTTGTCGATGAACACATCGATCATCGGGACCTTGCCGCCGAAGTAGATGTGGCGAGTGGTACCCGTCATCGCCATGGTCTGCAGGTCGCACTCGTAGCCGACCGACTCCATGAATTTCACCAGATGCTTGCGCGTCTTGCCGTAGGTCGCGAAGTCGATATCGGTGAAGTAGCGTTCCCCGAGGCGCTCAAGCTTGGCGTACAGGTCGATCTGGTCCGGGAAGTAGTAGTGCAGCGCCAGCGGACCCATGACTCGCATGACGATACCCTGCTGCTGCGCCGCCTCCGCGATGCGCTTACCCTCGTCGAGAAACACCTCGGGCTTGGGATAGCGGTCGAGCGGGATGTCCTTGGGCAGGATGAACTGACCCATCTATCGCCCCCTTTCGGGATCGGCGTCTCGATGAAGCCCGTAGTCTACGCGCCGATCAACCGGACGTGAAGACGTAGTCCTTCACCTTCTTCTTGTCGAGCATGACGATGACACCCTTGAGGATGCCCTCGGAGTACTCGCTGCCCGGGTTGATGAGCAGCGTGCGGCCGGCCTTCTGGGCACCGCGAGACTCGTGGATATGGCCGAAGAGGCCGAGCAGCGGCTGATTCTCTTCGATGAGCCTCTTGGCACCGAGGCTACCCGCGTGGATCTTCTCGTCGGCGGCCATCGTGAGGTTCTCGTCGAGCTTGGGGCACAGATCGAGGGAGTAGCCGTACGGCGGCACGTGGAAGTTGTAGATCGCCGTCTCCTGGTTCTTGATCTGCCCCACGAGGCCACGCAGATGCGTCTCGAGATCCTCTTCGCTCATCTCGCGCGGGGTCTGCCACGGCGTGGGGTTGGAGTACGACGAGGTGACCATCTCGTGGTTGTCGACCTGCACGACGCGCTTGTCGCACGGGTGTACCAGCTTGGCATTGTCGATCATGTCGTCGATGACGAACCAGTCGTCGTTGCCGGGAGCCATGTACATCTGATACGGCTTGCCCTCAAGGCGCTCGTCGGCGAGGTCGAGCCACTCCTGCACGCGCGCAAAGACGAGGCTCTTGAACAGGGCGTCGATCTTGGCCGGGTCACCGCGCGTCTCGTTGAACTCGTCGCGCGTCTGGTGCACCCAGTAGTAGCCCGCGTTCTCGGTGATCTTCTTGATGTCGGCGAGCTCTTCTTTGGTGGCGATGTCGCGGTGCTGCCCCATGAGGGTGCACTCCCACGTGTCGTTGCCCTTCTCGACGAGCGGCACGAGTACCTTGCCCGTGAGGTCGCCGAGCAGGACGGCCACGTCCGCCCCGTAGATCGGAAGCGCGTTGAGGAACTTGCGATAGCACTCGTTAGAGCCATGAATATCGGTGACGAAGAATAGTTTGATCATCTGCACACTCCAGAGACAGTAAGGGGCGGGAGCGGGCGCTCCCGCCCCATTACGGTACTGCTTACATCACTCCGGCGGCAACTCGCCGTAGGTCATCGACACGTCGACGCCCACGCGCTTGCTGCGCTGCTTCCAGAAGAAGTACCAGAGGATACCCGCGATCCAGAGCACGGCGATGAGGATGGCCGTGGACGCAGTGAAGCCCTCGAGGCGCTTGTCGGGGTCGGGCAGGAAGAAGAAGAAGTACGCCAGGATACCCAGGTAGATAAGGTCGACGATGGCGCCGATCGTCACCACGGGGATACCGAGCAGCTTCCACGTCTTGTACGGCGACGCGTCCCAGATGCCCTTGGAGCGCTTGACGTAGGGGAACAGCAGGGCCGCGATAGCGGTCACGCCAAATACCGAGAAGATCTCGAGGGCCGTGACGGCCAGGCCTTGCATGGCTTCGTTCTGCCAGAAGATGTACACCGCGATCATGATCTGGCCGAGCACGAAGCACAGGACGTGGTTCTTCACCGGACTCGCGAAGCGCGGGTTGATGTCGGTGAACCACTTGGGGCCCATGCGGTCCATACCCCAGGCGAAGAGAATGCGCGGGAAGGCCAGGTACGACAGGGCGATCCACCAGATGTTGAACGCCAGGAACGACATCACTGCGATGAACAGCAGGATCTTGTTCTGGTTCACCATGGCGAGAAGGCCGATGAAGCTGGTACTCCACGGCACGGTATAGGCGCCGCCCAGGTCGCTGCCGGCGTTGTCGACGAACTGCGTGGCCGAGAAGAAGTTGAACGCGACCATGTGGTAGAGGCCAATGGCGGCCCAGAGCATGAACACGCCGGGCACGATGATGGCGAAGAGGTTGGAGAGGATGATGGTCTTGTCGGGGCGCTTGACCTCGCCGGCGATGAACGTGATGCAGTAGCTATAGGCGAAGAGCCAGGAGCCTGCGACCATGACGCCGAAGGTGTCGAACCAGTTCCAGGTGTTCGGGATGGCGCCGCCCGCCTCGGCATTCGCCGCCTTGAGGAAGCCGGCGTAGTCGACCGAGCCGTACTGCTGGGCGATGCTGTTCCAGCCGGCGACGAAGTCGGCCTTGTTGTAGAAGCAGATCGCCGCCAGAAGCACTGCGCAGCCGCCGATGCCGAGGAGCATGACTATCTTCTGGATGCGCGCGAACCACTTGATGCCGAACACTACGAACAGGAAGGCCATGATGTTGGCTACCGTGGCGATGGCGAACATGCCCCACAGGTTGGTGGCAAAATCGGCCAGCCCTTGCCAGCCCATGAACTGCGCCATCATCGTCATGCCCGGGTCGGCCGTCCACGGCGCCAGCACGTAGATCCACATGATCCACACAAAGGCGTTACCGAACGACTCGCCGATACCCACGATGGGATGGATGATGCGCGAGTTGTAGATGTACTCCCCGCCTGAACGAGGCATGGAGCCGCCGAGCACGCCCCACACGAGCGGGAAGCCGATGCCGGCGAGGATCATCGAGATGATGGTGGCCCAAATGAGGTTGCCACCGAGGTAGACGCCGACGCCCAGGCTGGTCATGACCCAGATCGAGGGCGTGAGCCCCTGGTTCATGAAGCCGACGCCGAAGGCATCCCACATTGAGAGGCCGCGGACGAGGCCGCTGGCTTTGCGGGCAAACGCTAGTTCTTCAGCCACACTTCCCCCCTTGCTGATTCCGGGCACCGCCGCCATGGGCCCCCCTGGCGGCGAAGCACGGGTTGATGGTCAGAGACACGGGAACGCACACCCTCAGCCGATCGCCCTCCCCTCTTCAGCGGCCTCCACAGGCACCTGCCACTGATAGACATCCTTGAGCTTCCACGGCACCATCGCGAGCTTGGTGCGGGTGACTCCAGGGACCTTGCCGATGACTTCGTTGACGAAGCGCAGGAGCTCCTCGGTGTCGCGCGCGTAGACCTGCACGCTGAGGTCTCCTTCGCCGACGGAGCCGGCCACGTAGCTGACGGTCGGGAAGTCCACGAGCTGCGCGGCGACGTCCTGCAGCTTACCGGGGGCGACGTCGATGAGGACGTCGCCGATGACGCTGAAACCCACCGCCTGAGGATTGACGATGGCGCTGATACGGATCACGCCCGAGCGCACCAGCCTCTCGATACGGTAGCGCACGGCGCGCTCGGACACGTGCCCGATGCGTCGCGTGATCTCGGCCGACGAGATGCGCCCGTCCTCGAGAAGGAGCGAAACGACGCTGCGATCGATCGCGTCGAGAGAAAACGGCACCCTGACCCCCCTTGGTCTCGCGCCTGTTCGTTGGGGCTATTTCGATACCCAGCGTCGGAAAATGTCAAGAGCAGGGCGCTTTGTGTAGTATTCGGCAAGCTGGGACTCTCGTGCAGTACCGAATCCCACGCCTCTCCGCACCCGCCGGAGAGCCGGCGAAAGAAGGATGCTCGGTCAGTGCCCGTGGACTTCGTGGGGCACGGCGCGGAGGGCCGCTGCAGCCGCTGCAGCCGCCGGGCTCGCCCGGCGACAGGACCGGCTGAACACGTGCGACGGGTTGCCCGCAGCTCACTCCGGCGGCAGCTCCCCGTAGGTCATGCCGACGTCGATGCCGACCTTCTTGCTGCGCGACTTCCAGAAGAAGTACCACAGGACGCCGATGATCCAGACGATGCCGTACAAGATCCAGGACCCGCCGTTGGAGTCCTTCATCTCCGAGGTAAAGAGCAGGAAGTAGGTGAGGATGCCGAGGTAGACGAGGGAGACCGCGGCGCCCCAGCTCACGAGCGGCACGCCGAGGAACTTCCAGGTCTTGTAGGGCGACGACTCCCAGATGCCCTTGGCACGCTTCACGTAGGGGAAGATGAGCGCCGCGATGGTGGTGATGCCCCACACCGAGACGATCTCCATGCCGGTCACGGTGAGGCCCTGCATGTAGCTGCCCAGCCAGAACGAGTAGAGCGCGATGGCCGCCTGGCAGAGCAAGAAGCAGAGGATGTAGTTCTTCACCGGGCTCGCCCAGCGCGGGTTGATGGAGGTGAACCACTTGGGGCCCATGCGATCCATGCCCCAGGCGAAGATGATACGCGGGAAGGCGAGGTAGCTCAGGGCCACGTACCAGAAGCAGAAGAGCATGTACGACCCGCCGGCGCAGACGGCCACGAACCAGTTGGAATGGGCGATGTACGCCAGACTCATGTAGCTGGGCAGGAAGGGCATGTTGTAGCCGTCGATGCCGCCGTTGTTGTCGATCCACGCCGTGGCGGAGATGAACTCGAACGGCATCGTGTGGTACATCGACAGGGCCGTCCAGATCATGAAGAGCGCCGGCACGAGGATGGCGATGAAGTTGGCGCTGATGAGAGTCTTGTCGGGGCGCTTGACCTCGCCGGCCACGAAGACGCAGAAGTAGGCGTAGGCGAAGAGCCACGAGCCGGCGACCATCACGCCGAGCGTGCCGTAGAACGTGGAGCTGGTGGGCACCGCCTCGCCGATGGCCTTCGAGACGGCCGGGACGACCTCGGCGTACTTGAGCGAGCCGTACTTGACGGCGATGGCGTCCCAGTTGGCGGCGAACGACGCCTTGCTGCTGAGCATGATCGCCGCGGTGACCACCGCTGCGCCGCCCAGGGCGAAGACCATGATGCCCTTCTGGATCGAGGCGAAGATCTTGACCCCGAAGATCATCGTGAGCACGGCGAGCACGTTAGCGACCGTCGCGACCACGAAGACGCCCCACTCGTAGCTGAGACCGCCGAAGAAGGTGCCGGCGGCGCTGTCGTAGAGCCAGGTCCAGTTCTGGTATTCGGCGATGATGACGAGGCCTGGGTCGGCGATCCACGGCGCCAGCACGTACACCCAGAAGATCATCACAAAGGCGTTGCCGAAGCTCTCGGCGATGCCCACGATCGGGTGGATGATACGCGAGTTGTAGATGTATTCACCGCCCGAGCGCGGCATGCTGCCCGAGAGGATGCCCCACACGAGCGGGAAGCCGAACCCGACGAGCACCAGTGAGATCACGCTCGCCCAGAGCAGGTTGCCGGTGAGGTAGGTACCGAGACCCCAGGTGACCATCGTCCAGATGCTGGGCGTGATGCCCTGGTTCATGAGGCCCACGGCGACGGCGTCGACCATCGAAAGGCCACGCACCATCCCGCTGGCTTTGCGCGCAAATGCTAGTTCTTCTGCCACACTCCCCCCTTTGCGCTGCGGACGCAGGGTCGGCCCCCGACGCAGAGTCCGCGCTCCATACCACTCAGATGAACCGCTGTCTCATACACCTCCTCGAGGCCGCCGCCGGGAGCCGAACGACGTTACTTGGCCACCTGACGAACGATATGCGCAGCAAAGGGTGAGGGCAAGGCGCCGGGGCAAGAGGGCGGCCGGCGTCAGCCGCCGCGCTGCGCAGCGACCGCGGCGGCGATCTCGTCGGGGCCGCTGACGACGATCACGGCGTCGAACCTGCAGGCCGCGCGACAGGCGTCGCAGTTGATGCACAGCTCCTGGTCGATGGCGTGCGGCTGCTTCTTCTCGCCGCGGGCGGCGTTCACCGGGCATTTCTTGGCGCACAGCGTACAGCCGGTGCAGGCCTCCGCGTCGATCGTGTAGGCGATGAGCGCGTCGCACGACAGCGCCGGGCAGCGATGCTCGGCGATGTGCGCCTCGTACTCGTCGCGGAAGTACCTGATGGTCGTGAGCACGGGGTTGGGCGCCGTCTGGCCGAGGCCGCAGAGACTCGTCTTCTTGATCGTCACGGCGAGCAGTTCAAGGGTGGCGATGTCGCCGTCTCTGCCCTGCCCCTTGGTGATGCGCTCGAGGATCTCGAGCATACGCTTGGTCCCGATTCGGCAGGGCGTGCACTTGCCGCAGCTCTCGTTCTGCGTGAACTGCAGGAAGTACCTGGCGAGGTCGACCATACAGGTGGTGTCGTCGGCCACGACCATACCGCCCGAGCCCATGATGGCGCCGGTCGCGGCGAGACTCTCGTAGTCGACCGGCGTGTCGAGCAGGCTCGCGGGCACGCAGCCCCCGGATGGGCCGCCGAGCTGGACGGCCTTGAACTCCCTGCCGTCCTTGATGCCGCCGCCGACGTCGAAGATGACGTGGCGAAGCGTGGACCCCATGGGCACCTCGGCGAGGCCGCCGTTGACGACCTTGCCGGCCAGCGAGAAGGCCTTGGTGCCCTTGCACGAGTCGCTGCCGATGGCGGCGTAGGCCGCCGACCCGTGGGCAATGATCCACGACACGCTGGCGAAGGTCTCGACGTTGTTGATATTGGTGGGCTTGCCCCAGAGGCCGGAGACCGCCGGGAACGGCGGCCGCTTTCGCGGCATCCCGCGCTCGCCCATGATGGAGCCGATGAGCGCCGTCTCCTCGCCGCAGACGAAGGCGCCCGCGCCCTCCTTGATCTTGAGCTTGAAAGCCCAGCCGCTGCCGAGGACGTCCTCGCCGAGGTAGCCGCGCTCCTCGGCGGCGGCGATCGCGAGCCGCAGCCGCCGCACGGCCAGCGGGTATTCTGCGCGCACGTAGATGTACCCCTCGTGCGCGCCGATTGCGTACGAGGCGATCAGCATGCCCTCGATCACGGCGTGCGGATCGCCGTCCATGATGGAGGCGTCCATGAAGGCCCCGGGGTCGCCTTCGTCGCCGTTGCAGATGATGTACTTGACGTCGCCGGGCGACGAGCGCGCGAACTTCCATTTGGTGCCGGTCGGGAAGCCGGCGCCGCCACGTCCGCGCAAGCCGGAGGCGAGGATCTCGTCGACGATCTCGTCCGGCGCCATCGTGGTGAGCGCCTTGCGCGCGGCCTCGTAGCCGCCGCGCGCCAGGTACTCATCGACGTTCTCCGGATCGATGACGCCCACATCGCGCAGCGCTATCCGGGTCTGCAGCCTGTAGTACGGGATGTCGTGGGCGCAGGCGATCCGCGCGACGCTGTCAGGGACCACGTAGAGCAGCTTCTCGACCACGGCGCCGCCGGCGAGGTGCTCTTCGACGATACGCTTCACGTCCTTGACCTTGAGGCGCGGGTAGTACGTGTCGCCGTCGCTCACCACGGCCAGCGGGCCCTGAGAACAGAGCCCGTGACAGCCGATGATGGCGACCTCCACCTGGTCCTGCAGCGCGGCCGCCTCGATCTCCGCCAGGAAGGCGTCGCGCACCTTCATGGAGCCGGCGAACACGCAGGCGGTGCCGGCGCACACCGAGACCCGGCGCCGGCCGTCACGCTCCGCGGACACCGCGACCTTGACGCCCTCAGCCGGAGCGCCGCCGGGGTCACTCATCGCCGCCACCGCCTCCCGTGGCGCCGGCACCTTTGATTCCGGGGTAGTGCGCCTCGAGACCGAGCTCCTTCACGAACCCGCGGATGACCTTACGCGTCTGGTCGGCGCTGAGGTTGCCGTACGTCTCCTCGTCGATGCGCATGACCGGCGCCTGGGAGCAGGCGCCCATGCAGGCCACCGAGCCGAGGCTGAACTCCATGTCCGCGGTCGACTCGCCGTCGGGGACGTCGAGCTCCTGCTCGAGCGCCTCGCAGATGCGCGTGGCGCCGGCCACGTGGCAGGCGGTGCCGTGGCAGACGAAGATCTTGTGCCGCCCGCTGGGGACCGTCGAGAACTGCGCATAGAACGTGATGATGCCGTAGATCCGAGACGCGCGAACGCCGGTGAGGCGCGCGATCTCGTCGACGGCGGGCTCGGGCACGTAGCCGAACTCGCTCTGGGTGCGCTGCAACAGCGCGATCAGATTGCCGTGCGCATCGCCTTCGTCGACGATGACGCCGACGCGCGCGAGGTCGCAGCAATCGGGCTCCTGAGCCTCGGTCATGTCGGTCTGGACTACTCGCCTGGGCATCTCATCAACTCCACGTCACGTTACGCGCTCGTCGGGCGGCCGCGGCTGGAGGCTACCGGCCGCCCTGTCGTCCCATCCGGGCCTTGAGGCACTATTGAACCACGTCAGCGCCGGCCGCGCGCACGGCGCGTGCGCGACCGGCCGGCGGGGACGCACACGTACGTCGCTCAGCTCGTCCCGGTCTGCGCCTTGCAGGCCACGAGCGCGTTCTTGAGCAGGATCACGTTGGTCACGGGACCCACGCCGCCGGGCACCGGCGTGGCGCGGCCGGCGACCTCGAGGACGCCTTCCCACTCCAGGCTGCCGACCTGCTTGCCGTCGTCGCCGCGCATAGTGGTGACGTCGATGACCACCGCTCCCGGCTTCACCATGTCCTTCTTGATGAGATCACGCACCGGCGCCGCACTGATGAGCACGTCGGCGGCGCGGCAGGCGGCGGGCACGTCCTTGCTGAACACGTGCACCACGTGGACCGAGGCGTTGCGGTTGAGGCAGAGCAGCGCGACGGGCTTCCCGACGATGTTGGAGTGGTTGACGATGGTGACGTCGAGGCCCTGCAGCTCCACGCCCTCGCGGTCGAGGATCTCGATGCAGGCCGAGGGCGTCGCCGGCGCGAACAGCTGGTCGCCGAGCAGCACGTGACCGATGTTGGCCGGGTTGACGCAGTCGAGGTCCTTGACCGGTGAGATGGCGTTGAAGACCTTGTTCTGGTCGATGCCGCCGGCCATCGGCATGAGCGCCAGGATGCCGTGCACGCGGGCGTCGTTGTTGAGCTTGTCGATGAGGGCGAGCACTTCGTCTTCGGTAGTGCCGTCCGGCAACGTGTTGTTGTAGTAGTTGAAGCCCACGGTGCCGGTGTTCTTCTCGATCTGGCCGCGGTAGAACTGCGCGCCGCCGTCGTCGCCCACCAGGATGGTGGCGACGCCGGGCTTCACGCCGCCCGCCGCGAGCTTGGCGACCTCGGCCTGGATCTCTTCGCGCACCTGCGCGGCGATCGCCTTGCCGTCGATGATCTGAGCTGCCATGGCGTCCCTCTCGTGTGTGGTCAGTGGTCGATCAGAGCCTGGAGAGCGTGATCGCGTAGGTCTCGGCGCGGAGCGCCGCCGCCTCTGCGAGGATCTCGTCGATCTCGGCGGTGGCTTTCGTCACGTAGGCCTGGTCCTTGATGGAGCCGAGGTTGATCCGGACGTTGAGCGCGGCGCCCACCACGGCGGCCTCGCCGAGGATGGCGCCGATGCCGGCGTCGGTGACGGCATGCGGGTTGCCGAGGCCGGCCGCGACCTTGGAAAGACGGCAGACCTCCACCGCGACCCGGCAGATCTCGAGCGGGACATCGGCGGCGATGATCAGGCCGTCCTGGATGGCCTGACTGCGCGCCGCCTGCTCCTCGGCGCTCTCCTTGGGCATCTTGTAGGCGGTGATGACGCCGTTGTAGGCGGTGGTGTCTTCCTGCAGCAGCTGCTCCAGGCGACCGCGCGCGGCCGCGGAGGCCGCGACGAGCGTGGTCATCTCGGTCTCGACAGCGGCGAACTTCTCGCGCCCGAGGGTGAGGTTGCAGACCATCGCGACGAGGGCGGCGCCCAGAGCGCCTGCGCAGGCGGATACGCTGCCGCCGCCGGGCGCCGGCTTGTCGGCGGCCGCGTCGTCGAGGTAGACCTGCAGCGGTTCGGTGCAGTAGATGGTAGGAGCGTCGCTCACGTGTACCTCCGAGTGCAGCGGGGATGGCCGGCGCCGCCGGGGGCCGCGTCCCGCGGCCCCTTGGGCGGCGCCGCGGGGCGGGCCGGCGTTGCCGGCCTGCCCCGGGCATCACCCGCAGGTCAGGTGCTAGAACCAGCCGATGATGCGGCCGGTCTCGACGTCGATATCGACGTCGACGGCGGCCGGCCGCTTGGCCAGGCCGGGCATGGTCCGCATCTCGCCGAGCAGCGGGTACAGGTACCCGGCGCCGGTGGCCGGCCTGATGTCGCGGATCGGCACGCGGAAGCCGCGCGGCCGGCCCTTGAGCGCCGGGTCGTGGCTGAGCGAGAGGTGCGTTTTGGCCATGCACAGCGGCAGCTTGTCCAAGCCCTGCTCGGTGAACTGCTTGATCTTGGCCTCGGCCTCGGGCAGGTAGTCCACGCCGTCGGCGCCGTAGATCTTGGTGGCGATGGTCTCGATCTTCTCTTTGATGGAGGCGTCGAGCGAGTAGAGGAACTTGAAGTCGCCGCCCTTGTCGGCGGCCGCCTTGACGATCTCGGCGGCCTCCTGGGCGCCGTCGCCGCCCAGCGCGTGGACGTTGATCGGCACGGCGTCTTCGGCGCCGGCCGCGATGGCCTCGCGGCGCACGATCTCGATCTCGCTGTCACGGTCGAAGGCGAAGCGGTTGAGAGTCACCACGACGGGCAGGCCGAACAGCTTCATGTTCTCGATCTGCTTGGCGAGGTTCTCGCAGCCCTTGGTGAGAGCTTCGTTGTTCTCGGCCTTGAGCAGCTCGGGGTCGACGGGCAGGCCGCCGTGCATCTTGAGGGCACGCATGGTGGCGGTGATAACCACGGCGCTCGGCGCGAACCCGCCGTAGCGGCAGATGATGTCCATGAACTTCTCGGAGCCGAGGTCGGCGGCGAAGCCGCTCTCGGTGACGACGTAGTCGGCCAGCTTCATGGCGACCTTGTCGGCGATGATCGAGTTGTTACCTTGGGCGATATTGGCAAACGGACCCGCGTGGATGAGCGCCGCGTTGCCCTCGAGAGTCTGCATGACGTTGGGCTTGATAGCGTCTTTGAGCAGCACCGTCATGGCCCCGCCGGCGCCGATGTCGTCGGCGGTGAGCGGCTTGCCCGACGTG